>CALLOB010000040.1 GCA_938005315.1 uncultured Phycisphaerae bacterium | reverse complement strand
CGATGCGTTCGGGCCGGACGCCCCCGATCTGGTCCTCGGCCAGCATGCTGGGCCCGCAGAAATCCACCACCGCCTGGACCCGGCTGGATTGATCCGCATGGTCCCCGAGATCGCCCTCCAGCTCGGCCACGCCGCCGGTGGTCCCCAGCAGGGCCGCCAGGTGACCGCCGGCCGAACTGCCCCAGACACCGATGCGTGCGGGGTCGATGCCGTACCCGGCCGCGCGCCCGCGCAGGAAGCGGATGGCGGCCTTGCAGTCGTGGATCTGTGCCGGAAAGGTCGCCTGAGTGCTGAGCCGGTACTCGACGGAGGCGACGGCGAAGCCTTCGGAGGCCAGGTAAAGGGCCCGGCAACGGTCCTTGGTTCCGGCCCGCCATCCGCCGCCGTGAATCCAGACGATGGCCGGCACGGGGGCCTCGCTGGCCGGCGGCAGGTACAGATCGAGCGTGAGCGGCCGGCCCTGCGCACGCGCGTACTCCAGTTCTCGCAGGGCAGTGACGCCGGGGGGAACACCGGCCGTTTCCGCAAGCCACCGGCCCGGCCCGCCCCCGGGATCGCCGCAGGCGGGCAGACAGGACAGCAAGGTCGCTGAGGTCAGGACCGACAGCCGGCGGATCGGGCGTGAGCCGGTCATGGGGTGATCCTCGGGACCGATCCGGCGCGGGGCCCACGGCTCCGGCGGCCGCCCGGAGCGATCAGAACGGGGCCTCCTCGTCGAATCCGTCGCCGCCGCCTCCGTAGGACCACGGAGGCGGCGCGCCGGGATCGAGCATGCCTCCGGCGTCGTCCACTCCGGCGGGCACATAGCTCCGGCCGGCCTGGCGGTTGAGAGCATCGAAGCGCGTGTACTGCTGGTTGTAGTGCAGCTGGACGATGCCGGTAGGACCGTTGCGCTGCTTGTCCACGATGACCTCGGCGACGCCGCGGATGTCCTCCGGCGGATTCTCCTTGTGGTAGTACTCCTCGCGGTGGAGCAGCAGGATCACGTCAGCGTCCTGCTCGATGGCCCCGCTCTCGCGCAGGTCGCTCATCCGGGGGCGGTTGCCGGTGCGCCCCTCGGGATTGCGGTTGAGCTGAGCCATCACCACGACGGGGATGTTGAGTTCACGGGCGAGGGCCTTCAGGCCGCGGCTGATCTCGGCGACCTCCTGCTGGCGGTTCTCCTGTCGCCCGGGGCTGTGCATGAGCTGCAGGTAATCGACGAAGATCGCCTGGACGTGGTGGCGCATCTTGAGCCGGCGGGACTTGGCCCGCAGCTCCAGCACGCTCATGCCCGGCGTGTCATCGACGTAGAGCGGGGCATCGTGGAGCCGGTCGGCGGCCTCGAAGAGGGCGGCCTTATCCCGTTCGCCGAGCATGTTGCGGCGCAGCCGGTGGGAGTCGACCCCGCCGTTGGAGCAGAGCATGCGCTGCACGATCGCCTGGCGGCTCATCTCCATGGAGAAGAACACCACCGGCCGCTTCTCGACCACGGCCAGATGCTCGGCGACATTGAGACCGAAAGCGGTCTTGCCCATGCTCGGCCGGGCGGCGACGATGATCAGCTCGCCGGGCTGCAGGCCGCTGAGCATGTCGTCGAGCTCGACGAAGCCAGTCGGCAGGCCGGTGATGTAGTGCCCGTCGCGGGACTCGATCTGGCGGAAGATGTCATCGAGGTATTGCCGGATGAGCTCGGCCTGCTCGCTGATCCGCTGGTCGGTCACGCGGAAGAGCAGGGCCTCGGCCCGGTCGAGGATTTCGCGGGCCTCCTCACGGTGGTCGTAGGCCTGCTCGACGATGGACATGGCCGCGCGGATCAGCTCCCGCAGGATGGCCTTGTCGCGGACCATCTCGGCATAGCGGACGGCGTTCAGGTGCGAGGGGACCGATTCGGCCAGCGCTGCGAGGTACTCCACCCCGCCGATCTCGTTGAGCAGGTTGCGCCGGTCGAGCTCGTGGCGCACGGTCACGATATCGACCGGCTCGTTGCGGTCGTACAGATCGACCAGCACCTCGAACAGCTTGCGATGGTCGGGCCGGTAGAACCGGTCCGACTCGTCGCGATGGATGACCGGGAGCACCTCGCCGATTGCGTCGCGGCTGAGCATCATCGAACCCAGCAGGCTCATCTCCGCCTCGATGTCCTGGGGCGGCAGGCGGCCTGAGGCGGGCTCGACGGAAGCGGTCCGCGGCTCAGAGATCGGTTTCGAGGGCGTCGATCTGGGATCCGGGTCCGTAGGCATAGCGGTCCGCCTCCCTGCGTTCCTGCGGCCGGGCCTCCTCGGCGGGCTGCTCGTCCAGATCCGCCGACGCGGCCGCGCGTACCACCCAGACCTTGACGTCGACCCGCAGGTCCTCGGCGAACACCACCGGCACGGTCACGGTATCCAGGTGGCGGATGGGCTCGGAGAGGTGCACCTGCTTGGCCTCGACGTCGTGGCCCTCCTCGCGCAGCGCCGCGGCGATCTCGCGCGGTCCCACCGAGCCGTAGAGATGCCCGTCGGCGTTGCACGCGACGGAAATCGTGATTTCCACATTGTGCAGTCTGGCGGCCCGATCCTCCAGCGCCGCCCGGCGGACGCGGCGTTCCTCCTCGGCGCGTCGCTTGTCCTCCTCGATGGCCTTTATGTTCGCCTGGGTGGGCAGCAGCCCCAGCCGCTGGGGAATCAGGTAGTTGCGGGCGTAGCCGTTCTTGACCTCCACGACCTCTCCGGCCAGCCCCACATCCGGGATATCGCGTCGAAGCAGAATCTTCATGTTTTCACCTCACGTACGTCACCGTCCCTTTTCGGATCACTCGGTACAGCCCTGCCGCCCGTCCCTGGATCCGCGACTCACCTCTTATACCACTCTTATACCACGTCGACCCCGGCAATCGGCAGAAAACACCGCCCGCCGGCCGCACAACTCACAGGGTCGCCGGAGACCGCAACTTCCGACACCCGCGGCCTTCGCCCACGCCGGCGTCCCGCCCGCCGGTGCCCCCAAGGCCGACCGCTCACAGCCGCCCACGCGTCGAGCCGCCCCGCCCTCCGCTGCTCAGAACGGGATATCGGGGTCCCCCGCCGGCGGTTCATCGGGCGCGGGCCCCTCGACCGCGGAGCCCCGACCGCCCTCAGGTCGGGTCGCAGCGGCCCGTCCGCCACCCTCGCCGGCCGGTCCGCCGAGGAACTGGAAGTTCTCGGCGACGACCTCGAGCTTGCTGCGGTTCTGGCCCTCCTTGCTGGTCCACTGCCGGTAGCGCAGGCGGCCCTCCACCAGAATCGGCCGGCCCTTGGCCATGTACTGGTTGATCAGCTCGGCGGTCCGCCCGAAGGCGTTGACGTCCACGTAGCAGACCTCGTCCTGCTGATTGCCGTCCTTGTCCCGCCAGCGACGGTTGATCGCCATGCCGAACTCGCAGACCGGCACGCTGTTGGGCGTGTAGGACAGCTGCGGGTCCCGGGTCAGGTTGCCGGCCAGGATGACGCGATTGAAGCCGGTCATGTGCTAGTCCTCCGCGGATACGTCGCCGTCCGGGCCCGCACCTCGGCGGGATCCGGGGGTCCCGGCCGGCGCGGCGGCCGTTTCGGACGCCGGGCCTCGCCGCCCGTGGCCGTGACGGTATCCCTGCCGCTGGTCGTCGCCTTCTCCAGCCTCCGCGTGGGGGGCGTGACGCCGCTCGCAGGCGGCCTCCTTCATCTGCTGATCCGTCATGTGCTCCACTCTCAGGACCAGCAGCCTCAGGATCATCTCCGAGATCCCTGCATCGCGCTCCAGCCCGGCGATCGCGTTCGGCTCGGCCTTGAAGTAGGTCAGCACGTAAAGTCCGCGGCGCCGCCCGCGGATCTCGTACGCCAGGCGGCACTCGTCCCACTTGGCGCAGGCGATCACCTGCGCGCCGGCCCTCTCCATGAGGCGGTCGACTTCCTTTCGGACCGTTTCCCAGTCCGTGGCCGCCGCCGGGTCGAACAGGAACATGGCTTCGTAGTTGTTCAACAAGGTCGCGTACCTCCGAAACACCCGCGCCGGCAGCCCTGAGGGGCTGCAGGCCGCCGGGCCTGATCGATCATTTCCGCCTGCCTTGCCGCTACGCCGGCCGGTTCCGCCGGCCGGGCACTCAGTCCGGCTCCTCCGGACGATTGAAGGCGTTCATCGCCGCCTGGCAGCCCTCGGCCGCCCAGCATTCCACGGCGTCGGCCGCCCGGACCACGGCCCGCTCCAACACCGGCTGCTCCGCCGGCAGAAACGGGCTCAGCACGTGCTGCACCATCCGTTCGCCTCCAACGGCCCCGATGCCGATCCGCAACCGGGCGAACTCCTCCGTGCCCAGTTCGGCGATCACGCTGGCCAGGCCGTTGTGTCCGCCGGCCGAGCCGGCCTGGCGGATCCGGAGCCGCCCCAGCGGCAGGGCCATGTCATCGACCACCACCAGCAGATCGCCGACTGGCAACTTGTGGAAGGCTGTCGCCTCCCGCACCGACCGGCCGCTAAGATTCATGAACGTCTGCGGCTTGAGCAGCATGACTCGCAGCCCGCGAATCTCGCCGCTGCCGGTCGCCGCTTCGAATCGCCGCTGGGTGATCTGCAGGCCCCAGCGCCGGGCGAGTTCGTCGATCACGCGGAACCCGACGTTGTGGCGGGTGTTCGCGTACCCGGCGCCCGGATTGCCCAGCCCCACGACGAGTTTCATGCGTCAGGCCCGCCCGGACCGGACTCCCGCCGGCCGACCCGGTCGGGCCACCCGGAGGCCGCCGGGATGCGGTGCGGCGCCGGTCCGCCGCATCAGGACTTCTTCTTGTCCTCCTCTTCATCCTCCTCGGTCTTCTCCCTGCGGCCGATGACCTCCGGAGCCTGCGGCTCCTCGGCGGCCTGAACCTCGGCCTCGGCGGCCTTGCGGGCCCGCACGCTGCAGACGATCGCCTCGCCCGGGCTGACCGCGATCACGCCCGGCGGCAGCGGCACGTCGCGCACATGCATCAGGTCTCCCAGCTTCATCTCCGCCACCGAAACGCGGATAGCCTCGGGGATCTCCGTGACCAGGCACGAGACTTCCAGGTCCACCATATCCTGCTCGAGTATGCCGCCCTCGTGGATGCCGACCGGCGTGCCGCGGAGTTCCAGAGGCACCGAGACGGTGACCCGCTCGTCGAGGTTCACCCTCATGAAGTCCACGTGCACCGGCCGGGCGTTCAGGTGGTCGTACTGGACGTCCTTGATGAGCACCCGCCGGGACGCGCCGCCCATCCTGAGCTCCAGCAGGTGGGCCCCATGCTCCAGGGCGACGGCGAAATCGTGCGCCGAAACCGCGACGCGCTCGGGCGTCTCGCCGTGGCCGTAGATGATGCCCGGCACCCGGCCGGACTTGCGCAGCCGCCGCGCGGCGCTGGTGCCCCGCTCCGCACGCGGCTGAGCCTCAATCGTAACGATCTCCATGTCCGCATTCTCCTTGCACGTCGTCGCGTCCGGCGCCGGGGCCCGAAGGCCGCGCCCGTCCGCGGTCATTCCCCGCCGCCGGCCCCGTTGTTGAACAGCTCGCTGACCGACAGATTCAGGTGGATCCTCCGGATGGCCTCGCCCAGCAGCGAAGCGACCGACAGCACCTCGATCCGCGGCAGCGCCTCGCGGACCTCCGGCCTCAGGGGTATGGTGTTGGTCACCACGATCCAGTCCACGCTGCACTCCGCGAGTCTCTGCAGCGCGGGCCCAGCCATCACCGCGTGCGTGGCCGCCACGAGGAAGCGGCGGGCGCCGTGCCGGCGCAGCAGACGGATGGCCTCGGCGGCGGTGCCGCCGGTGGTGATCATGTCGTCGAACAGCAGCACCGTCTTGCCGTTCACGTCGCCGATCACCCGCGAGGCCCGGGTGGCGTCGCCCCCGAGCCGCCGCTTGTCGATCACCGCCATCTCCATGTGCAGCCGCTGCGCGTAGACCGTCGCCTTCTTCACGTTGCCCACGTCCGGAGAGACTACCACGCCGTCCTCGATCCCCAGCCCGGCCACGTGCCGGCTGATCACCGGAATGGCCGACAGGTGATCCACCGGCAGGTCGAAAAAGCCCTGGATCTGCTCGGCGTGCAGGTCCATGGCCAGGACCCGGTCGGCCCCCGCCTGGGTGATGAGGTTCGCCACCAGCTTGGCGGTGATCGGCGTGCGCCCCTCGGCCTTGCGGTCCTGCCGGGCGTAGCCGAAGTACGGGATCACCGCGGTGATCCGCTGGGCCGACGCCCGCCGGAGGCTGTCAATGAAGATCAGCAGCTCCATCAGGTTCTCGTTCACCGGGGGGCAGGTGGACTGCACCACGAAGCAGTCGCGCCCGCGCACGTCGTCCTCCAGCTTGATCAGCGTCTCGCCGTCTGGAAACCGCTCCACCTTGGCCACGCCCGCGCGAATCCCCAGCGTGCCGGCGATCTCCTGCACCAGCGGCGGGTTGCTCGTGCCGCCGAACACCTGCAGCCCGAACATCGCGGAGCTGTCGCTCCAGGCCGGATCCGCGCCCTTCATCAGCCCTTCTCCCTGGCCTCCCCGTGGCCCTTCTTGACCACCGTGCCGTGGCCGATCTGGGCCGAGGCCGAAACCTCGATGGGAGCCACGATGATCGCCCCCTGCCCCACGTAGGTGTCGCTGCCCACCGTGGCCCGGTGAATCCTCTGGCCGTCGAAGTTGGCGAAAAGGGTGCCGGCCCCGATGTTGACCCGCTCCCCGATCTCGGCATCGCCGATATAGCTCAGGTGGCGAGCCCGCGTGCCGGAGCCCAGCGTCGAATTCTTCAGCTCCGTGAAGACCCCCACGACCACGTCGTCGGCCAGCACCGTCCCGTCACGCAGGTAGGCGAACGGCCCGACGCTGCAACGCCGCCCGATCCGCACGCGCCCGTGAATGTAGCTGAACGGGTGGATCACCGTGTCCCGCCCGATCTCGGCACGCACGTCGATCCAGGTGTTCGGCGGGTCAACGATGGTCACCCCCGAGGCCATCAGTCTCCGCTGGATGCGGTTCTGCATGACCCGCCCCACCTCGGCGAGGTGCTCGCGGCTGTTGATGCCCATGGCGTCCTCGGGCGGTACCGCGGTGATCGCCAAGGCCCGGTGGCCGCGCCCGACCAGAATGTGCAGCGCGTCCGTCAGATAATACTCGCCCTTGACGTTGTCCGGGCGCACCTGGTCGAGCGCCTCGAACAACAGCCGCTTGTCGAAGCAGTAGTAGCTCGGGTTGACCTCGCGGATCTCGCGCTGCGCCGGCGTGCAGTCGCTCTCCTCCACGATCCCTTCCAGGTTGCCGTATTTGTCGCGGATGATCCGGCCGTAGCCGGTGGGGTCGGGCAGTACCGCGGTCGCCAGCGTCACCGCCGAGGTCCGGCTCTGGTGGGTGTCCAGAAGCAGTTCCAGCGTCTCGCTGCGCACCAGCGGCATGTCGCCGGCGATCACCACCACGTCGCCCTCGAAATCGGCCAGCGCGTCCCGGCAGACCATCACCGCGTGCCCGGTGCCCTTCTGCTCGGCCTGGTCCACGAAGCTGACGCCCGGTTCGCCCTGAAAGGCAGCGATGACGTCCTCCTTGCGGTAGCCGACGACCACGATGAGACGTTTGATGCCGGCGCCCCGGCAGGCGTCCAGCACGTACGCCAGCATCGGCCGGCCGCACACCTCGTGCAGCACCTTGGGCAGGTCGGTCACCATCCGCGTGGACTTGCCCGCCGCCAGGATGATCGCCGCAGTCGATCTGGTCATCGGTGTCTGGCTCCCTCGGCGGCCGCGCGTGCCACGACGGGCCGGCCGCCTGCGGGCGGGGCCGATCTCCCGCAACCGCTTTTCAACTACCCGGCCTGGACTCGAACCAGGAATGCCAGGACCAAAACCTGGTGTGTTACCAATTACACCACCGGGTAGTGATCTGGAGGCCCCAAGCCGGCCGGGCCGTCGGCCACAAATCGTGTTCGGGCGGCGAAGGACCCTGCAGGATCGGTCGCAGCACGCATTCACTGACCACGCACGAGGCCTGAGCTCCCTGCTGCGCGGCGGAAGCCCACTGTCCTATGACGGACGCGCCCCAGCGGGCGTGGCAATCTCTGGACTGAAGGAAGCCCCCCGTCCGCGAGGGGCGAACATCGAAGTTAGCAGAATCCGTCAATGCAGTCAACGGCCCGCCACCGCCCCTCTCCGCCGGCAGGCTCCCCGCCCCGCGCTTCCGGACCCGCGGCACGCCTCAGCGGGGTTGGCGACTGGACGGGCAACTGAAACCCCGGTCCCAAGTCCGCGGTCCGCTGGAGGCCCTGCGGTGACCTCAGAAACGCCCGGCGAGAAGAAGTTCCCGTTTCCGAGCCGGTCATCGACGGCGGGCGGCCAGAATCAGGTCCACGCTGTCCTCCCGGCTGTACGGTTCGAAATCCCAAGAGCCCCAGACCTCGACTCGCTCTCCTCCGGCTGCGACAACCGCGACGGCCAGTTCGTCCGCCTCCACCCCGGCAAAGGCTGCCTGGTCGGCCGTCAGCCTCGCCCCTCCACCGGCCAGGCAGACTTCCACCAGATCGACCTGGCCGAGAGAACCTCGACGATGAAGCCTCTTGAGCAACAGCCGGTCGCCGGGCCCGCCCGGGTCCAGCCTCCGACACTTCTGCCAGACGGTCTGGCCATCCGCAAGGTGCCACAGATTCAGAAGATGCAACACCAGAACCCCGCCGCTCCGCAGGCCCGTGAGCATCGCGCCCACCGCCTGCCCGATGACATCCATTCCCCCGGCCAGGGCCAGCGAATTGCCGGTGCAGATCACGGCGTCGAAGCCGCCCGGGGGCTCCGGGGGGGTCTGGAAGGACCGTACCACCCAGGTCAGCCCCGGCCTGTCCCCGTGACGCTGTCGGGCGAAGGCGATCATGGCCCCGCTGAGATCGGCCCCCTCGACCTCCAGGCCCCAACCGTGAAACATGGCCGCGTGATGGCCCGTCCCGCAGGCCGCATCCAACACTCTCCGCACTCCGGCCTGCTCGAACAGCCGCCTGAAGAACGACTCCTCGTGAGCCAGACGCCCGGGCCAGTCGATCAGCGCATCGTAGCGCTCCGCGGCCTCCAGAAACGCATCCGCTGCGGGTGCGGGGTTCATCGGAAATCCTCTTGAACTGCAACGACCCGCGTAACCGGCCAGGCAGCATCCTGGCCCGGCCGGCCATTCTCGCCGATCACCCATGCCTGACTCCAGTCCGGGCGGCCGCTTGATTGCTGGGCGGCCCCGGGCAGGTACAATGGCGCGATGCGGCCGCGTTGATTCCGGCGATCCCCACACGTCACCGGCCCCGACCGGGGCCGGCTTCGACGTGCGGGCAGGAAGTGCCGTGGGGGCTGGACGAACCGCCACCTCGTCGCCGGACGGTCGTCGGACCGTGCCGCGACCGCATCCTTTCCCGGTGAAAGGCTCACATGGCCCGCATGAAGGCTCCGGACCGCCGTCGACAGCTGCTGCACGCGGCGGCGCGCTGCTTTGCGCGGCACGGCTACCGGGGCACCCGGACGGCGATGATCGCCGCCGAGGCCGGCGTTTCCGAGCCAATCATCTACCGACACTTCAAGAGCAAGCAGAAGCTGTTCATCGACCTGATCACCAAGGTGGCCGACGAGGTGTTCGAGAACTGGCAGGAGGCGGCCGCACGGGAGACCTCGCCGCTGGACAAGCTCCGCACTCTTCTGGTCCGCAATCCCGCGACCAGCGACCCGCGGACCGCGGAGGTCTACCGGATCCTGTTCCACGCCTCCACCGAGACCGCCGAGCCGGCCATCCGGCGGGCGATCCGGCGGCATTACGAGCGCTACCTGCAGGCCCTGGCCGCGGTGATGACCGAAGCCCAGCAGGCCGGCCAGATCCGCTCCGACGTGCCGGCCGAATGGCTGGCCTGGCAGATCATCCATGCGGCCGTGGGATTCGCGATGATCCGGCCCCTGAAGATCCCCAGCCATGCCGGGCTGGCCTTCGTGCAGGGCACGGTCCAGCTGCTGATGGAAGTGCTCACCCGGCCCGCCGAGGTCGGGGCTGCGGTGGCCGGTCGGCGGCCTCGGGGGTCGCCGGAACATTGCGGGCCTGCACCGCATCGGTTATCAAAAAGGGCCGTACCAGGCCGTGGATCACACAAAGGAGATATATTTCCACATGAAAAGAGCGCGAACCGCAAGACGTGATTTCCTCAAGGCGACCGCGGCGGTCGGCGCGGGCTTCTGGGTGGTTCCCCGGGCGACGCTCGCCCAGAGCAGGTCCCCGAACGAGCGGCTGAATATCGCCTGTATCGCCGTCGGCGGCATGGGTTCCGCCGACACCGACGGCTGCCGCAGCCAGAATATCGTGGCCCTGTGCGACGTGGACGAGACCGC
>CALLOB010000039.1 GCA_938005315.1 uncultured Phycisphaerae bacterium | reverse complement strand
GGGTCGGTTCTGAACCCTCCCCACTTTCGCACTGCGCGCGGCGCATCGTGCGCAGGTCTCGATCCCTTTTTCATCAGGGTCGGTTCTGAACTCCGGCGGTCGGATCCTCTTTCGGCCGCCGAGGTTGCAGGCCGGAAATCTGTATCCTCCTTTCATTCATGGCCCACCTGCCGGTTTTCGGACTCTCCCGGCGCGGGCGGGGGCCGGCAAACCCCCGCCCGACGGGGATTTACGACGAATCTGTGACTCCCGCGTTTACCGGACCGGCTCGGGCCGCGCAGAGAACGATTTTACAGGACCACGACCTCCGGCACGTCCACCAGGGCACCTTCTCCAAGGATCTGGGCCATTTTCAGGCAGCCGGCACAGATCCGGTAGATCCGCACCTTGTCCTCGTCGGGGCGGATGGTGCGCTTCAGCCGGGCCACGGTGGCCGCCAGCTCGGTCTCCTCCATCCGGCCCTCGAACACCGAGTATTGCACGCGCGTGCCCACGTCGTCAAGGATCCGTGCCACGCGCGTGCGCCGGCGGGTGTCGGGAATGTCGTAGGCGATGAGCACGAACATGGCATCAGCTCTCGAAAAAATACGGCGCGTAGGGCTTCCCGTCGCGCAGCGCGCCGACCACCTGCTCGACCTGGGCACGAATCTCCTCGCGCGGCGAAGGCCGCTGCTGACGCGGCGAGGTGCGCATCCACTTGTCGTACTCGGCCAGGAACAGCTTCAGGGCCCCGGGCTTGAGCCGGTACCCGCCGTCGGGCCCGGCCGCGAAGTCCGCGGCGGTGAGCATCCGGCGGTTGTTCAGCGTCAGGCAGAAGCGGTCCACCACCGGGTGGCGGAACTGCTCCAGCACATCCAGGGCCAGCGACGGCCGGCCGTCGGCGTTCTCGTGGTAGAAGCCCACGTAAGGCTCCAGTCCGGCGGCCTCCAGCAGGGCCTGAAGCTCGTTGCCCAGCAGCACGTAGCCGAAGGACAGGATGGCGTTGAAGGGGTCGCGCGGCGGCCGGGTGGAACGGCCCTCGAAGGCCAGATCCCCCAGACACATCCGCCCCAGCCCGCCGAAGTAGGCGCGCGTCCCGTAGCCCTCGATGCCCCGCAGCGAGGCCAGGTCGGCGGCCTCGCGGACCCGGTCCGCGGCGGCCAGGACCTCCCCGGCCTGCCCGGCCAGGCCGCTTTCAGGATGGTTGTAGCCGTGGCGGCGGAGCACCTCGGCGGCGTTGCGGAGCTTGGCCTCCACCAGGAGCCGGGCCCATCGCAGGCGGGCCTGGGGATCGCGGCTCTCCTCGTACTGCCGGAGCCGGGCGCGGACGTTGTGCGGCCGCGGCGGCATCAGAAAGCCCTTGAGCCGGCCGTCCATGGTCAGAAAGGCGGTCCCCACCCGGCGGCTCAGCAGCAGCTCCATGGCCGGGAGGGTCAGACGCGCCCAGCCGAAGACGCACAGGCCCTGAACATGGTGGATCTCCATGTCGGCCAGCTTGCGGCCCTCGGCGCGGACCTCCAGCGACTGCCCGTGACGCGCGATTTCCGCCCCCTGTTCGGTGAGGTAAACGAATGGCATCGATCGAACCCTCGTAACGGCGATACATCCGCAGCGCGCGTCGGGGGGCAGGGGCGGCCAAAAGGAAGTGAGAAACGGCAAGCACGACGCCGGAAGTCGGGAATGCAGAGCAGGCAGTGGCAAGTGGCGACGGCCGGCGGCGGCGCCGGCCGCTACGGCGATTCGCGGGCCGTTGCCGCGGGGCGCGGTCCGGATCGCCCCTGAAGCCTGAGTCTTTACTTGTCAAAGAGCGGCCGGACGATTCCGGCCTGATTTCCGCCGGCGGCCGTCGGCGCGGCCCGGGGCTAGCGGCCGATCCCCTCGACGGTCAGTCGCGCCCAGCCCATCGGCAGCTCGCCGGCAGCCAGCGTGCGCGTTGTGCCGGCCCCTCTCGGGGGTTTGCGGGCGAAACCCTTGACCGTCACGCACTCGAAGTGGCTGAACCGGCCCAGCCGCACCAGGGCCTGGTGGCCTTTCATCTCTTCGGCCATTTTCAGGAGCTTCTGCGCAGCCTCTGCGGTCCGGCCGTTCTTTGCGTAGAATTGCTCATGCTCGGCCTTCAGACGGTCGTGGTAGAAAACCCGGCAGGCCTGCAGGAGGAATTCAATGTTGATCGCTTGCGAGACGCAGTGCTTGAAGGGCCAGCGGCCGTCGTTGACGGGCGTGCGGGCCAGGCGTTCGTCGATGGCGATCGTGCCGGAGGCGGTGACCTCCTGGTCGTCCAGGGCCGAGAAGGTCATCTCGTGATACATCTGGATCTTTCCAGGATCGCCGGCCCCGTCCCGCACGCCGGGTTTGAAGATCTGCGTCGGATCGATGCTGATGGCGTCCGAGGGCAGAGGCGCGTCGCTGATTTTGACGGCCCGGAAGGGGTCGGCGCGGATTTCGGGCGGCTTGTGATCGCTCAGATAATCGAGCGCCGTGGGCTCGAACTCGCGGTCGCTTCGGCCTTTGGCGGCTTCAACCAGCTTTGGTCTTTTCCCTGCGTCGGCTCTGTCAACCGCCTGGTTGACCACGGCGGTGCGGATGGAGCCCTTGAGGCTGGAGCCGGGGATATAGGGAACGCCGTTGGCGGGGTTGCGGACGAAGCGGTTGACGATCAGCTGCGACCTGTCGTCCTGCAGGCCCTTGCGATAACGCTCATAAAACTCGCAGCTGGTCGAGCACCAGTAGCGGCGGAACTGCCCGGGCCGGCAGTGTTCGCGGATGAAGCTGCGCAGGGGATGCAGCGCGCTGCCGGAGACGGCGAAGTCAAACTTGCGCCGCAGCTCGGGCGTCATCGAGGCCAGGAAGGCCGGCAGATCCAGGACGTCGACGACGTACTGGCCGTTCTTCTCGGAGACGACGTACTCGCTGGGTTCGAGTTCCTCGCCGCTGCCGATGTGGACGGGGGAGAGCATCGTCAGGGTGTAGCGGTACGTGGGCATCAGCGCACCTCCTGAAGCTCGGGACAACGGACCCGGACGGTCAGGGCCAGCCCGTACTGAACGACCTCCCCGCGGGAGGGGTGGACGCCGCGGACGATGCGGCCCAGGTACGGCCGGGGCGGCCCGGCGAGCACGGCGCCGGTGGCCAGGAAGATGACGGGGTGCTTGAAAGCTCCGCCGGGCTGGTCGTCGCCGGCCATGGACGCCCAGGGGCCGCCGAGCTTGCCGAAGCGGGTGGTGGTGCTCCAGAAACCGCGGGTCGGGTCGCCGGCGGCCGGGGCGCAGGGGCCGAGGGTCATGAGGGCGTTGGGGCTCCCGGCCGCGGGAAGATCGCGGGTTTCGATGCCGCCGACCTCGATGTGGCCCTTGCCGGTGCCGGCGTCCCGGCCGTAGCCGCCCTCGAGTCCCCAGGCGATCAGCTCGCGGACGCGCTCGGCCGACAGGCCGGAGCGGATCCACAGGTCGTAGTCCACCGGTTTGGCGGGGAAGATCTCCTCCTGGAAGAAGAGCCCGCCCTCGGCCAGCGTGTGGTTGGTGAGCCGGTTGATGGCGTTGTGGGCCACGGGGACGGTGACGAGCTTCGGCAGGCCGCCGTCGCCGTTGAGCTGCAGCGCCGCCCGGGTCCACTTTTCCTGTGAGAGGTCGTCGATGAGCCCGGCGAAGACCTGCAGCGGCAGACAAGGGCGTTTGCCGGCCTTCTTGAGCTTGTCGTGCCAACCGGTCTCGTCGGAGGAGTTCCGGCGGGCGTCCATCTCCTGTTGCAGGGCCCGGCGGGCCTGCGGCGTCATCGGCGGCAGGCACGGACGCGGCAGATGGCCGGCCGGCAGTGGATCGCTGATGACCAGCGGCGGGCCGTCCGACGGGGGATCGGCGGAACGGGCGATGAATTCCTCCACGGCGGCCGGGCCTTCGTGATAGCACAGGCCCCAGCAGACGTGACCCCAGAGGGTATCGGCCGACAGGGGCGTGCCCAGCGGCCCGCGGAGCGTGAGTGTCAGTCGGTAGGTGTTCATCCCGCTTTCGCCTGTGTTGCGTCCAGTGCAGGGAGGGGGATCTCCTTGCCGGACTCGTCCTTCAGATGGAACTCCACCTTCCCGCAGCCGCGGCTGCCGGCCGAGCCCAGGCAGTCGGCCTGGACCAGCGCCAGCGCGGTGAGCACGACCTCGTCGAAGTAACGCTCGTCGGTGGCGCCGCCGTCGCCGGTGTCCAGCACGCGATAGACGATCTCCAGATCGAAGGTGACGCCGGGGACGACCCGCTCCATGGGGCGGGGGTTGGCCATGGCGGTCAACCGGTTGATGGAGTTCTCGTGCTTGACCTCGGTGATGGGCCGGCCGCTTTCGAAATCCTTGCGGGACTTATCCGAGAGGATCGCATCGCGGACCAGCAGACGGGTGGGCCCCATTTTGATGTGCTGGGAGGCCGGGCCGCCGAAGACGCGGGTGATGGGGCAGTTGAGGTCGGAGGAGGTGTAGGGCCTGCCCTGCGGATCCAGTTTGCCCAGATACCACTCCATCAGGGAGCGCATTTTGCCTTTCAGCGACGATCCGGGGATGTAGGGGTTGCCGCTGGCCGGGTTACGGATGATCGGGTTGTCCAGGCCGCTGATCTCCATGGTGTCCTGGCTGGCCCCGACGCGCAGGCCGGTGACAACCTTGATCTGCCCGGTGATCCGCCGCTGCCGAATGAGTTTCCAGTTGTTCTCGCTCATGACTTGCTGCTCACCTTTCTTGTGCCGTAGAGAAAACCGACCACCGCCTCGAAGTGCTGCACGAACAGCCGGAACTGCTCCTCGTCGGTCACTTTGTTGACGCCGTTTTTGATGAACTCGTGGAAAGCCTCGGGGATCTTGTTGTTCTGCCCGTTGCGGTAGGCATAGCTGGCCTTGCTGCGGAGCATCTTGAACATCGGCTCGATCTCGGTCTTGTAGTCCCGGCCGGCGTCGAGCCGTTTGAGCAGGTCCTTGACCTCTCCGAAGAAACGCCGCAGTTGCGACGAGTTGAGCCGATCCGGGCCGTCGGGAAAACGGCAGGCCTGCTCCTCCGCGAGCGTGTCGACCAGTTCGGCCCGGGGTTTGGCCGGGTCGAACAGCGGCGGGGCCGAAGCCGTCTGGGTCGAGGCTGCTCCCGAGCCGCGGGAATGGCTCCCTCCGCCTCCGTGTTTCTGTCCCTGATTCACCGTGCACCTCCTCTGTTGGAATAGAGAGCATAGGTTGCGGCCAGCTGGAGGATCCGTTCGCCCGCGCGGTCCCGGGGAACGGTGAGCCCCAGCAGGCCCTCGAGCCACTTGATCGCCTCAGACGCCGCCGTATCGGCCCGATCGAGGTCGATCCGGTCGCGGACGTTGCGCTGGAAGTCGTAAGCCAGATGGCTGCGCCACGCGAGATAGGAGAACGGGACGCGCTTGCCCTCGCGTTCCAGCCGCTCGATGTGGCGGATGCACCGGCCGATCTGAAGGAGCTGGTAGAGGAAGCCGCGGGCGACGGCGCCCTCGCGCGTCCCGGTGCGTTGGCCGAGCTCGGCCAGCAGACGGCCCTTTTCCAGGGCCTGCTTGTACTGGTCCCACTCGTAGCACTCGCCCAGGACGGCGATGAGGTTGCGGCCGCCGTCCTTGGCCAGGTCGAGCTGCTCCTCAGCCAGGCGGCCCAGCGAGGTGATCGGCGTGCGTGGTTTGCCGAAGACCAGGCCGGCGGAGAGGTGGACGTCGGGATTGCCGCAGGCGAAGTCGCGGAACCAGCGCTGCAGGTCGGCGGCCAGGTGCATCATCACGTTCCAGGGCCCGACGAGCATGAGGTCGTCGCCGCCGGCGAAGACGGTGTAGACGTGACGATACGCGCCGTCGCCGTCGGCGAACCGGGCCGGGAGGAACTCCTTGAAGAAGCCGTCGAGCATGCGGCTGAGGGTGGCGATGCGTCCGAAACTCGCCCGGTCGCCCAAGCCTTGGGAGAACAGCATGCCCAGGCGATCGACATCGGCCTTGAGCACCGCGATCATGGGCGCTCCTTCGGCCAGGTGGGCCAGCTGGGCGAAGGTGGCGGGGTGCCCCTCGGCAATGCGATCCTCCTCCTCGTCGTCATCCCCGGCGCTCTCGGCGTCGAGGCGGTCGCGAAGCCGGTGCACATCCTCCCGGTTCTGGCGGGGGACGTAGTTGGCCAGCGGCAGCCGCGGGATCCAGGATGTCGGCGAGGGATCCTCCTGCCCGCCGACGACGAAGAGCTCGACGAGATTCCCGGCCTGCAGGGCCGGATCGGGCTCCGCCAGCAGCTCGAGCTCGAGGTCGAAGAGCCTGATCCTGGATGTGGCGCCGAGGAGGCCCTCCGTTGGGGCGTTGCCGCGAAAGAGGGCGACATGAGCGGCGCGCGGCAGCTGTTTGCCCAGCTGGCGATACAGGTCGGCGGCCTTCTCCAGGTCCCGCTTGGGGTTGGCGTCGCGCAGGACCTGGGCATCCTCGTTCCAGCGGCCGTCGGACTGCAGCCAGGCGGCCAGCTGGCGGGCCCGGGCGGCCTCGGGAGCGGCCTGGATGCGGCCGTAAAGCCCGGCGAAGACGCCGCGGTCGAAATCCCCGCCGCTGCAGGTCAGCTCGAAGTCGATGTTGAGCCGCAGCGCGCCGTAATGCTGCCGGACCAGCCAGGCCTGCAGCCGGGCGAGAGCCTGCCGCAGGGCGTCCAGCGTGGCCGGGCTCGCGTCCACCAGGAGGATGAACCGGCCGCCGGCATCGATCACACGATTGAAGCAGGGCAGGCCGGCGGCCTCCAGCAGCTCGATGGTCGCGGCCCGGGTGAGCATGGAGATGTAGAACGACCGGGCCCGGAACATGCGGGCCATGCCCTTGCGGCAGCCCTCCGGCGGCGGGGCGAAGATGAAGTCCTGGATGCCGCTGACGTCGCCGGCCACGATGCGGTAGGCGCGGATGCTGCGATCGCGCACGGCCTGCTCATCCAGCGTGCCGGTCTGCCGGTGGTAGCGATACAGGGCGGCGGCGAAGGCCGCGGTGAGGACGGCGTGGTCGTGGAGGCTGACATCCGGATCATCCCTGGGAGCGGCTGTAGCCGTGGTCATGGCGCAGAAGCGGCGGGACAGCTCCCATGCGCAGGCGCCCGCCAGCGCGACCGGCACGTTTCTCCAGGCCCGTGCATGGGCGGTCAGGCTGTCGGCGACCGCGCGGTAAGCGGCCGTCAGGTCGGGCACGGGCGGGTCGGAACGGGGCGTCGGCGAGGCGGCGAAGTCGTGGTCCGGCGGATACCAGGGTGGCGCGGCCGGTCCGTCCGGACCGGGCCGGCCGCCGGGGGGCAGTTTCAAGGCGGTCAGAATGCTGTGCAGCGGGACCTCGCGGAAACGCGTCTCGAGATCCTGATCAGCCTCGCGTCGGTCGTGGCCGCTGGCGATGCGGTCGGCCTCGGCGATGATCCAGTGCTCGGCCGTCAAAGGCCGGTGGTGGCAGGAGGCCAGGCCGTTGATTCTCTTCCAGTCGAGGCCGGACGGCAGCCAGTCGAGGTACCGCTCGATGAAGCTGTTCGTCCACAGCACGTGCCGGTGGGACGGGTAACCGCCACTGCCGGGGCAAAGGATTTCCGCCGCGGCTTTGTCGTCGCCGGAAAGCTCGATGCCGGAGCGCTGCAGGAGCTTGCCGATGTCGTGAAGGCACCCGGCCAGGGCCACCTCGAGAACACCTTGGCGTTCGGAAGCACTTTCCGCGGTCATGGGAGTTCCTCGCACTTGATCCGTCCAAGTCCGAAACTGGCCGCCTTTCCGATATGCAGGATCTCCGCGGCCTCCAGCCAGTTGCGCAGATGCCCCTCGGGCAGTTCGACGATTATGTACCCGGTCAGTCCGCCGATGTCCATGCGGGCCTGCTGCCGGGAGGAGAAGCGCGGAATGGTGCGGGGCACGAACGCGTCTTCGACCGTCCGGCTGGCGGCCAGTTCGTCGAACAGCGGGCCGGTTTCGGCGGTCAACGGTTCGCGGCCGTAGAATTCGTTGAGAATACGGACGCGACGGAGAACCGCCCGGAAGAGGTCCGCGAAAGCCGGCCGCGCGGTCTGATGGCCGTCCACGCGCAATCGCAGGGGAGTGACCGTGGACAACCGGATACGCGACGCCGGCCAGATCCGATCCTCGATATTCAATACGCGACCGGCCGGCGGCTGCAGCCCTTCGTCGCCGTCCCGGTAAATAGTCCCCCGTCCGTCGGATATCCGTCGGACGCAGCCCGGTATCCTGTCTCGACCCAGGCCCTGCTGGGCCATGCGGATGACGGCATAAGCGATGAAGGGATACAGGTCGACCGCCGGGCCGAACAGTCGAATGCCGAACGCGAGGGTCCGGGCGGAGTCGGGCGACGGCGGTGGCGTCTGATCGACCAGCAGCACGAAAGGCTGCGGGACGTTGGGGTACTTGCGCATGATGCGGCGGTCGGCCGGCGGTATGCCCTCGAACACCACCGGGTAGGCGCATCGCATCCGCAGAAGGCAGGCATCGCACTTGCGGTGCGACATGTGACAGACGATGTTCTTCAGGGCGAATCCGAACGCACCGCGAAGCGTGGTGCCCGGAAAGGCCGGGAGAGGTCCTTGCCCGGCCAGCTCGATATCGAACAGCAGATCGCAGGTATCCAGCTTCAAGCGCGCTCCCCTCCCGAGGGTCATGGACGGGCTGCGGTTTCGGTTAAGTAAAATTCTTAACAGCAGAGCCCGGGGCCTGTCAAATGTTTCCGGACTCTGATGCCGATGGGCGGTCTGGTGTCGTCCCGGTTCAACCTGAGAGAGCCGGGCTGCCTGAGATACGCCTCCGAGCCGGTAGGCAGCGACAAGCAGTCCTTTTGCGGCCTGTCTGTGCCGGCCCCGTGGTCAGGGCCGGCTCAGTCTGCGCCGATCCGTGCTGCCCGGCGAACCAGCGTCCGCGGTCGTCGGGCCTGGGCGCGGCGTGCCGTCCCGGGCGGCCAAGACGGTCGGCTGCCGAGGGTTTTGGCACAGGCATTGCCACATCATGCCGAAAGAATCGTATAAGGATCTGCAGCGTCACCTGGGGCGGGCGCTGTGCCTGCGTGCCGCGGCGACTTCCGTCGGGCCGGGCAGGGTCCGGTTCGGCGCGCCCCCCGAGGGGACCTGACGGTGCGGGTGAGGCATGCTTTGCTGGCCGCCGCCGCTGCGGCCGGGCTGGGGGCGGCCGGTGTTCTGTGGCTCGTCCCCGGCGAGGCCGAGCTTCTGCGCCGGCAGCTGGACGACACCGAGCGCCAGCGCGAGGCGCTGCGTCAGGCCATCGAGCGGCTGACCGGCGAGGACCGGGTGGCCGAGGTGCACGTGGTGGATCAGGCGCCGGCCGACGCGTTCGGCGGAACGGCATCGGCCGGTGGCGACTGGACCGTCCTGGAGTTCGTGGAACTGGACCGCCAGGGTCATCCGCTGCCCTCACGGCGCTTCGTGGTTCCCGACCGCGTGGTGTTCTTCGACGCCCTGGTCGTGAAGTTCGACCACCGGCACGTCGCCGCCGCCGACGCCCTGCGGGGGAAAAGCCTGGCGTTGTTCCGGCGCGTCTACGGGCAGAACCAGCCACCGGCCGAGGGGCAACCGATCGATCCGGCCGGCGACGTGCCGAACGTGTTCCGGGTGCAGCCGCACCCGAACGAGTTCGAGCGGCGGCTGTGGACGCAGTTCTGGCGGTATGTCCGCGATCCGGCGGCGGCCGCCGAGGAGGGCGTCCGGGTGGTCCAGGGCGAGGCGGTGTACGTGCCGATGCGCAAAGGGGACGTCTGGACACTGAGCCTGGAGCATAACGGCGGGTTGAACATCAGGCTGCGACGCGCCTCGGATCCGGCGACGCCGTGACCGCGGCGGGGCGTCGGCCGCCGGCGGTCGCCTGCGGGACAGGGCCTGGAGGACGCACTTCATGCAGACCGATCAGATCGTCAAGCTTACGCGCGAAGGCATTGGCGCGGTCATCGGCGCGCGGCAGGAGGGCAGGAAGGGCCCTTACGCCGGCAAGGACCGCCGCCACCGGCCCCGCTGGCCGTTCCCCGGCACGGTGGAGATCTGGCCCTGCGGCGGCGACGGGCGGCAGAACTGGTACGGCACGTTGCGCGACCTGAGCGAGGACGGCCTGGGCATGCGCTGCGACGTCCCCTTCATCCCCGGGACACGCATCGACATCGCCCTGCACGTGCCGGAGGCGAGCTTCTGCGGGCAGGCGATCGTCCGCTACTGCCAGCCGACAGAAAAAGACTACCTCGTGGGGATTCAGTTCCAGTTTCCGGCCTGACCCGTCGGCGATCAGCGCGGCGCGGATGAGGTTCCGGCCGGTGTCGCGGACGCGGACGTCGGGGCCAGTTGCTGCGCGACGAAGGCCCGCATGTGGTCCATCAGTTCGGGATTGTCCCGCGGTGACCAGCCCCGGTCCCGGGCCTCCCGCATCGCCGCGTCCAGATCCCATCCGCAGTGCTTGATCCGCCAGGCGGCGCAGACGGCACCAGTGCGATTGACGCCGCCGGCACAATGCACCAGGATGGGTCGCAGGGCCGGATCGGCCAGCATGTCCGCGGCGCGTTCGATGTCCTGGAAGTCGCCGCGTCCGTCTCCTCGCATGCCGATGCGGATCAGCGTCACCCCTGCATCGCGGGCGACGCGTTCCTCGCGCTGCTGCCGGGGCGATTGCGGCTCGTCGTTGAGCAGGACGAGGATCGTACGGATGCCGTAGCGCTGCAGCACGTCCCGCAGCGGTCCGGGCTCCAGATAGCCGCTGCGGTAGATCGCGCCGGGTTCGACGACGGCAAAGCGTTTGGGGAAAAGGTAATGACGCCCATACTTGACGGCCAGCCCCCCGCCGGCGGTGATCACGGCCAGGCCGCAAACCAACAGAAACCGCCGGGATAATCCGGCGGTCCATCGGGCAGGGGGCATGATGCTCCTCGGTGGCGACGGGCCGGGCGAGGCCCCGGGATCAGTCGCGGCGGCCGCCGCCGATCAGGCCGGCCCGCCAGAGATAATACAGCAGCGTCAGCACCGCGGTGATGGTCGCGGCCACATAGGTCATGGCCGCGGCGTTGAGCACCTTGGCG
Organism: uncultured Phycisphaerae bacterium; assembly: GCA_938005315.1. Lineage (GTDB taxonomy): Bacteria > Planctomycetota > Phycisphaerae > UBA1845 > PWPN01 > CALLOB01. Next base: position 43,523 of record CALLOB010000039.1, on the reverse strand, counting down.
ACCGCGCGGTCCTCGCTCTCGGTGATCAGGCCGGTGGCCAGCAGGGCCTGACGGGCCCTCGAGCTGGCGTTGAACTCGACCGGCAAGTTCACCACCTGGAAGATGACCACCATCGTGAACAGCGCCAGGCCGACGATCGCGAGCGTCTGCAGCCCCATGCCCAGCCCGACGAAGATCAGGATCCACCCGAAGCTGGAGCCGAAGCCCGCCAGCGGCACGACGCTGTTGCGTAAGGCCAGGGGAGCGTAGCCGCGGGCGTGCTGAATGGCGTGCCCGACCTCGTGGGCGGCCACGCCGGCGGCGGCCACCGACCGGCCCGCGTACACGTCGGGGCTGAGCCGCAGCACCTTGTGCCTGGGGTCATAATGGTCGCCCAGGAACCCCTGGACCGGCTCGATGCTCACGTCGTCGATGCCCTCGGCGTCGAGAATGGCCTGGGCGACGTCCCGGCCGGTCCAGCCGCGGCGCGTGGCGATCTGGGAGGCCCAGGCGAACGTAGACTTGACCTTGAAGCTGGCCCACAAGGCCAGCAGGATGCCCGGTGCCACGAAGATGAAATACATCGGATCCCACATCAGCATGGCGTCTGGCCTCCTTTCATTGCGACCAGTCTGCGGGGCCGAACCGTGCCCCGGCTGTATCCTGGTACTACGCTCGAGCGGTCATGCAAGATCAATGCCAACCCCTCGATTCGTCTGCCGAGCGTCCGCGGACGGTATGGAAGCCGCAGGTTTTCAGACCCGGCAGGTCACATTGGCAGTCCGGCCCGGTTACAAGCCCTCCAGATCGGCCTCGCCGAGCACCTGGAACTTGTGCCGCTGGAGGGTATCGACGGCGATCTCCACGTTGTCCACCGAGAGAGCGATGGCCGGCCCGCAACCGCCCGCCAGAAGAGGATAGGCATAGGAGACATTGATTTCCGCCGTCAGCAGGGCCGACCAGATGGTCATCATCGCCCGGTTCCCCGGCGGCAGCCGTACCACCACCAGCTCGGCGACGCTCACGGGAAACTGGGCCTTGGCCAGGGCGGCCAGAGCCGGATCGGTGGCGTCGAAAATCAGGCGGATAATGGCACAGTCGCCGGAGTCGATGGCGCTGAGCGCGAGGATCTTGACGTTCTCGTGCTCCAAGCTCTGACAAAGCTTGAGCAACTGGCCGACGCGGTTTTCCAGAAACACCGAAACCTGTCGCACCAGCGGAAACGCCTGCCCCTCCATGGTCTCGAACGGGGGTCTTTCCATGCCATCAACCCTCGCCTGGCGTTCGGGCGGCGTTGTCTGGGGCCGCGGACGTCCGGGTAAGGCCCGGCCTGGAGGCCAGGAGCCGCGATCCGAGCCCCGGGCCCGGGGCCGGCCGGAAGCCCAGTGTAACGGATTCGGCGAATGTGCCAATCGTGAAAACGCCCCGCCTGCCACTCTGGCAGGGATCCGCGGGGACTCGCCCGGAGGCATTCTCGCTACAAGGCTCTGCAGATAATGACGTTATGTTCGGATGGCAAAGGAATGGCGTCTGGCACCGGGATTGCAGATCGTCGGGTCGGGAACAGCTGCGCTCGCAGCGCGCGGATGCTCCATCGACACCTAAGGAGACGCCAAGATGTCGCGGATCATCGGAATCGACCTGGGGACGACCAACTCCGTCGTGGCGATCATGGAGGGCGACCAGCCGAAGGTGCTGACCAACGCGCAAGGTTCGCGGCTGACCCCCTCGGTGGTGGGCTTCACCGACAAGGGCGAGATCCTGGTGGGCCAGATCGCCAAGCATCAGCAGGTGACGAATCCTCAGAACACGATCTTCTCGATCAAGCGGTTCATGGGCCGGCGGCACAACGAGGTGCACGCCGAGGAGAAGATCGTGCCCTACAAGATCGTCGGGGGCGAGTACGACCTGGTGAAGGTCGAAGTGCGGGGCAAGGAGTACACGCCGCCGGAGATCTCGGCGATGGTCCTGCGGGACCTGAAGAAGACCGCGGAGGACTACCTCGGCGAGAAGGTGGACCGGGCGGTGATCACCGTCCCGGCGTACTTCAACGACTCCCAGCGGCAGGCGACCAAGGATGCCGGCGAGATCGCCGGGTTGAAGGTCGAGCGGATCATCAACGAGCCGACGGCGGCGGCCCTGGCCTACGGGCTGGAGAAGAAGCGCAACGAGAAGATCGCGGTGTTCGATCTGGGCGGGGGCACGTTCGATATCTCCATCCTGGACATCGGCGACAACGTCTTCGAGGTTCTGAGCACCAACGGGGACACGCACCTCGGCGGCGACGACTACGACGAGGAGCTGATCAACTACGTGGCCGACGAGTTCCGCCGCAAGGAAGGGATCGACCTGCGGAAGGACCCGATGGCCCTGCAGCGGCTGAAGGAGGCCTGCGAGAAGGCCAAGTGCGAGCTGTCGACCGTGCAGGAGACGACCATCAACCTGCCGTTCATCACCGCCGACGCGGCCGGCCCCCGGCACCTCCAGCAGACCATCACGCGGGCGAAGTTCGAGCAGCTCACCGAGAAGCTGACCGAGCGCTGTCGCGGGCCTGTGCTGCGGGCCCTCAGCGACGCCAAGCTGTCGCCCAAGGACATCGACGAGGTGGTGCTGGTCGGCGGCTCGACGCGCATGCCGGCCGTCCAGAGGCTGGCCCGCGAGATCTTCGGGAAGGAGCCCAACAAGAGCATCAACCCGGACGAGGTTGTGGCCATCGGGGCGGCCATCCAGGGGGCGGTGCTCAGCGGCGAGAAGGACGACATCGTGCTGCTGGATGTCACCCCCCTGTCGCTGGGAGTGGAGACGCTCGGCGGCGTGATGACGCGCCTCATCGAGCGCAACACCACGATCCCGACCAGCAAGAAGGAGACGTTCAGCACCGCCGCCGACGGCCAGACCGAGGTCACCATCCACGTGCTCCAGGGCGAGCGCGAGATGGCGGCCGACAACCGCTCACTGGGCAAGTTCAATCTCACCGGCATCGCCCCGGCGCCGCGCGGCGTCCCGCAGATCGAGGTCACCTTCGACATCGACGCCAACGGGATTCTCAACGTCTCGGCCAAGGACACCGCCACCGGCAAGGCCCAGTCGATCCGGATCGTGGGCTCCTCGGGACTGAGCAAGGAGGAGATCGAGCGGATGCGCAGGGAGGCCGAGCTGCACGCCGCCGAGGACAAGGCCCGCCGCGAGCTGGTGGACCTCAAGAACCAGGCCGACAGCGAGATCTACCGGGCCGAGAAGGCCCTCAAGGAGTACGGCGACAAGGTCGGGCCTGCCGACCGCGGCAACATCGAGTCGGCGGTCAACCAGGTCCGCGAGGCGGCCCGCGGCGACGACAAGGATGCCCTGCGCAAGAGCATGGAGCGGCTGGGCGAAGCCCTGCAGGTCATCGGCCGGGTGGTCTACGAGGAGGCGGCCAAGAAGGCCGGCGCGACCTCGACCGCATCGGCCGCGGGTCCGGAGGCCGCGTCGGGGAGCGGGTCCGGCGCGGGTACCGCGTCGCGGGACGATGACGTCATCGACGCGGAGTTCGAGGAGAAGAAGTGAGGTCATCCGCCCGCCGGGCCGGCGGCCTTTGCGGGCGGGGAGCTCTTGCGGGCGGACGGCGGCTTCCGCGCGAACCGGCACAGTCGCGGGGAGCCTGAGGTCTGCGGCCGCCCGATCTCGTCAAGGAGGGGGAAGCTCGCCTCCGGCCCCGTCGAGGGGTTTCGGAGGCGGCTTGCTTTTCGGCGACCCGTGGTTCATGATACGCCCGTTCCATTCGCCGAGGCGGTCGGTCGGTGAAGGAACGGCGGTCGGCGTCGGCACTTCTCTCACGCAGGTGCGCAGGCCGGATGAACTGTTTTCAGGCCATTCAAACGTCGCCTGCGGGTTCCCGAAGAGGGATCGGTCTCCCCCCGACGGTGTCTTCGGTCCTGACCGTGCTGGCGTTTCTGCCATGGACGGGGTCCGCGGCCGGCCAGGATCCCGGCGGTGCGTTTCTGCGGCAGCAGCGGGCCGTCGAAGAGGACGTCCGCCTGGCTTTGAACCGCGAGCTGCCCGCCGACCAGAAGATCGACTGGGACGCCGGCGGGTGGTACAGCTTCTACACCTACCTGTGGGACGACGGCATCGAGAGCTCCCGGACGTACCGCCGGCACGACGTCCGCGGATGGACGTCACTGAGTCTGGACCAGGGCGCGCACCAGTTCTACGTCCGCGGCCGGCTGCTGTTTCACGACTTCAACAGCGGCGACTCCTACGACGGCAACGACGACGACACCGAAGGACCAAACCTCGATCGCGGCTTCTACCAGTTCGACCTGCGGCGGGCGGTTCAGGCCGCCCGGCGCGAGCCGATGGACTGGAATGTCAGGGTCAAGGCCGGGCGCGACTACGTCGAGCTGGGCACCGGCTATGCCCTGTCGCTGCCGATGGACCACGTGCTGCTGACGTTGGAGGCCGCGGATTTCGAGGTGCAGGGCCTGGCCGGCATGAGCGTCCGGAGCACCGACGACATCGAGCGCAGCCGCCCCGGCAGCGGGCGGATGGAGCGGTGCTTCTGGGGCGGGCAGGTCAAGTACAAGGGCCTGGAGCGCCACGAGCCGTTCTTCTACGGCTTCATCAATGAGGACCACAACGAGGAGGCCCGGCGGGTCCCGTTCCAGGAGTACGACTACAACAGCTGGTACCTGGGGATCGGCTCGACCGGCGAGGTGGTCAAGGACCTGCGCTACGCCACCGAGCTGGTTTTCGAGGGCGGCTCGAGCTACGGCCACCGGCGCTGGCTGACGGACGACCGGATCTGCGCCTGGGCGTACGACCTGGAGCTGGACTACCTTCCGCGGCGGGCATGGAAGCCGCGTTTCTCGGGTGCCTACATGTTCGCCGGGGGCGACGGCGACCGCTTCGGCAGTCCGACCGACGCGATCGGCGGCAACACCCGCGGGAAGGACACGGGCTTCTCGGGTTTCGGCTATCGCGACACCGGCCTGGCGTTCGGGCCGCGGCTGAGCAATGTGCACGTCTGGCGGCTGGGCTCCGGCGTCCACCCGCTGGAGAACATCGAGGGCCTGGAAAATCTGGAAGTCGGCACCGACTGGTTCCTGTACTGCAAGAATCACGGCGACGGCGCGGTCTCGGATCCCACCGCCGACCGGACGTCGAACTACCTGGGATGGGAGATGGACTACTTCGTGAACTGGCGGCTGACGTCCGACCTGGCCTGGACGGCCCGGCTGGGCACGTTCTTCCCCGGTTCGGCGTTCAGCGACCGCACGACGCGGACCTTCTTCCTGACCGGCGTGACCTGGAGCTTCTGATGGCCCGTGGCCTGATGACGCGAAGGATGATCTGGCTGTCGGCCCTGGCGATGACCGCCTCGGCCCTGCCGGCCGGCTGCTCGCGCACGGTCCGCACCGCCCAGGCCGATCGGGCCGAGCAGCTCGACGAGGACACCTTCCTGCACGAGCATCTGCCCGCCCAGCCGATGGTGACCACCGCCGAGGCCTACCGGGCCATGATCCTGCTGGCCGACGGACGGGACGAGTGCCGCATATTCGACCAGCGGGCGGCGATGCTTGTCGATCGCGGCATCACCCGCCCGGACTGGCGGCTCCAGCGCGACGAGTGCATCGACCGGGGCAGCGTGGCCTGGATGGTCTGCCGGATTCTGGACATCGACGGCGGCGTGAACATGCGGCTGCTGGGATCCTGGGGCCCGGGCGACCGCCGCTACGCGGTCCGCGAGCTGTACTACCGGCAGCTGCTGGACTCCACCCCGGCCTATCGATACATGAGCGGGGCGGAGCTGGTGGACCTGCTGGGCAAGGCGGACGCATACCTGGCCGAGCGGGGCCGCTACCCTGCTGCGCCGTTGGACGTGGTCGGTCCGGTCGCCCAGACCCGGCCCGCCGGACCGTAGGACCGACCGGCAGACTGCCTGAGAGGCTGCCCGCGACGCTCGGCCGTGCGTACAATGTCCGGTGTCTCGTGTGCGGCCGGCTCCTGAAGACCTGAGAAACGCCGGCGACCCGCGTTCGGGGGAAACGTCTCATGCGTCGTACCGTCGCGACATGTCTGTCACTGGTCCTGATCCTGGCGGTCGGACCGGCGGCCTTGGGCCAGTCCGATCCGGCACCCGAGGCCACCCGGCCGGCCGCGGACGGCGAGCCGATGGCCGCCCGGGTGATCAGGGTCACCGGAAACGTCAGCCACCTGCCGCCGGGGGCGGCCGACGCCCCGGAAGCCTGGAAGCCCGCCGGCGTCGGCGATTCCCTGCCGCCGGGCACGAAGATCCGCACACGCCTGCGCTCGTCGGTGGTGCTGCAGTTCGGGGACGACACGGTGGTGGGCATCGACCGGGTCACGCTGGCGGCGATCGAGGACTTCCACCGCAGCGGCGACACCAAGCGGATGAAGATCGGGCTGGGCTACGGCACGGTGCGGGCGGCGGTGCGCGAGGCCACGCTGCGCAGCGACATGACCATCGAGTCGCCGACCGCCACGCTGAGCAAGCGCGGCACCATCGATTTCGGCATGCACTACGAGGCCGGAACCGGCCAGTTCACGATCTTCCTCAACGAGGAGGGGCTCGTCGAGGCTCTGAAGTTCCTGACCGGCGAGCGGCGGACGGTCCGGCCCGGCGAGTTCGTCACCGCGGCCATGCTGCGCTGGGTGGACACCGCCCAGCGGATCCGCTTCACCTCGATCCAGGACCGCTTCGGCGTGACCGAGGGCGAGTTCGCGCTGGAGGTTCGCTCAGGGACCGGCCTGGGCGGCGTGGCGCCGGGGTCCGGAGCCGGCACGTACGGCGGCGTCCGCCCCGCGGGCGCGGGCGGCACCGGCGGAACCGACCTGTCGAACTACCGGCCTGGTCCGATCTCGCCCCCGACGGGCGCTCTGTACCGTCCGGAGGGCAACTTCGGAACGGGACTGGTGCCGCCGCAGTGACGTCGATCCGTACCTCTGCGCAGGTCGTGCGGCGAGCCTGTGCCGGCCGGTGTTGACGCGGTTTCGGCACGGTCGGGCACGCCGTTGCGGATTCCAGAGACCTTCGGACGCCGGACATGCAGGGCGGCTGGCTGCAGAGGCAGAGGTTCAGTCTGGGCGCGGGGCTGGCGGTGGTTCTGGCCGTCACCGGCCTGCACGGCCTGAGACTGACCGAACCGCTGGAGTGGCTGGCCTACGACCACGTGGTGCGGCATCTCAGCCGGACGCCGGCTTCTTCGAACATTGTCCACATCGACATCAACGACGACGCCCTCAAGCGGGTCTCCAGCTGGCCGTGGCCCCGCGACATCCAGGCCGCCCTGATCGGCATTCTGGGTGAACTGGGGGCCGAGCGAATCCTCGTGGACCTGGTCTGGAGCGAGCCGAAAGGCCCCGAGATCCGCGTCCCTGAATCCGATCCATGGGCCGGGACGGAAGGCGCGATCGAGCAGGTCGGCCAGCTCTCCGCGGGTAACGTGGTGTATGGCGACGACGAGCTGCGCGCCGCCATCGCCGGGAGCGGCAACGTCTTCATCGGGATGTACTACGAGGAGCCGGAGACCGCCGCGGCTGCCGGCGAGGCGGGCCTCGTGAAAACCGTCGCGGCGAATCTGGAGCTGGACTTCGCCCTTGATGCCGCGACCATCGCCGAAAGCCACGGAGTGCCTGCCGGCGACGTGGAGCGTGTGCTGGCCGGGGCCAAGCGGCAGGCGGCCCGAAGGCTGGTCGCAACCCGCCTGACGACCCGTCCGGCGGCCGGAAGCGATGAGATCCTGCGCGAGCTTCTTCCGTCGGCCTTCGCCGGCGATCGGGAACGGCTGAACGCCGACCGCCGGGACATCCTGGAGGCCCTCTGGCACGTCCGCGGGCTGCAGGCCGTGCAGGCCCAGGCACCGCCGGTGCCCGAGGGGCTTCAGGGCCGACTGCCGCGGCGGACATCGCTGGTGCCGCCCCTGGAGGCCCTGACCCGCGCGGCACGCGGCGCCGGTTTCGTCAACTTCCAGGCCGACGCCGACGGTGTGCTGCGCCACCTGCCGCTGCTGGTCGAGTGGGACGGCAAGGTCATCGAGCAGCTGGGCTTCGCCGCGGCCAGGGACGCCCTGGGCATCCGCCTGGAAGACCTGGAGATCCGTGGGAGCACGCTCGTGATAAGGCCCGGTCCCGGGCGTCGGGCGATGCGCCTCCAGCTGGACGGGCAGGGCCGTATCCTGGTCAACTGGCACGCGGCCGCCGGCGGCTGGCCGGCCGCGTTCACCCATGTGCCGGTCGCGCAGATCCTGCGGTTGTGGGACATCCGCGAGCGCATCCGCCAGAACGAGGTGCTGCGCCAGATCCGACTGGGCCAGGCCGTGGAGGCGGTCAGCGAGCCGGAGGCGTTCGAGAGTTATCGCCTGCTGGTCGCCCAGATGCTCCAGGAGCAGCGGTCCCTGCACCTGGGCCGGCTCCGCGGCACACTGACGCCCCGGGAGCAGGAACAGATCGAACGGCGCGTGCAGGATCTGGTCGAGGGGGTGCGACGGCGGCAGGAGGAGGCCGTCGCTCTGATCCGTGAGACCTGGGCGGAGCTGTCCGGCGAGCCTGATCCGCTGGATCCGGCAGTGGCCGCCGAATACGGCCGGTTCCAGTCGGCTTGGAGGCTGATCAGCGAGGATGTCCGGGCCCTGGAGGAGGCCAATGCCGCGCTGGCCGCCCAGGAGCCCGGGCTGTTGGATGAGCTGAGCCCCCTGGTGCGGGGCCGGACCTGTCTGGTCGGCTACACCGCCACGGCCGTGGCGGACATGGTGGCCACGCCGGCGTTCGGCCGCACGCCGGGCGTGATGATCCACTCGAACCTGCTCAACAGCTTCCTGCAGGGGCGCTTTCGTCGCTGGATGCCGCTGGGCGGTCAGGTTCTGGTGGTACTGCTGGTCGGGCTGGCGGTCATGGCCGGCAGTGCCCGGCTGGATTTGCGGGTCACGCCGGTGGCGCTGGGGCTGCTGATCGCCGGTTGGCTCTGGATCGACTGGGCGTTGCTGTTCGCCCGGCTGGATTACTGGATGCCGCCGGTCACCGTCTGCGTGCAGGCGTTCGCGAGCTGGGCGGTGATCGTGCTGACGCGTTACGTGGTGGTCGACCGTCAGCGGCGGCGCTTCTCGCGGGCGGTAGCGCAATATGTCTCTCCGGCCATGGCTCGGCGGCTGGCGGAATCGGCCGGACAGCTGGACTTTTCGCCGTCACGGGCGATGGTGTCATGCTTTTTCAGCGACCTGGCGGGTTTCACGTCGATCTCCGAGCGGCTGGGCCCCGAGGGTACCCGGGCGGTGCTGAACCCGTACCTGGAGGCCATGTCCGGGGCCCTGCACGCCCGTGGGGCACTGATCAACAAGTTCATGGGCGACGGCGTGTTCGCGTTCTTCAACCCGCCGATTCTGCCGTGCCCCGGGCACGAGCAGGCCTGCTGCGAGGCGGCTCTGGACTGCCTGGAGGCCCTGGAGGAGCTCAAACGCCGCTTTGCCGGGCACGCTCTCGCCGAGCACTTCCTGCGGCTGGCGATGCGCATCGGCGTGGCCTCCGGGCCGGTGTTCGTCGGCGACTACGGCAGCGAGAACAAGCTGGACTACACCTGCGTCGGCGACGTGGTCAACCTGGCGGCACGGCTGGAGTCGGCCAACAAGCAGTTCGGCACCGTGGTGATGGTCGATGAGGCCTCGCGCGCCGCGACCGACGGCTCGCTGGTGTTCCGCGATCTGGGCGTCGTGCAGGTGGCCGGTCAGTCCGTCGGCGTGCGGGTGCACGAGCTGCTGGGGCGGGCCGGCGCGGTCGATCCGGCAACCGCCGAATACGCCACGGTCTTCGGTGAGGCCGTCGCGGCCTTCATGCGAGGCGAGTTCGCGACCGCGGCCGGGGGTTTCGAGGCCTGCCTGCGATCGCGGCCCCGCGACAGAGGCGCGGCCCGATACCTTGCGGCCGCCCGGGCGATGGGCCCCGGGCCGCCGCCGGACGACTGGCGCGGCGTCCTGGAGCTGACCGATAAATGACACTGCATCCGCCGGTGGGCGGCCTTCACGCAGGCAAACGCCTGCAACGGTCGGCCAAACGGCCGGTCGGATGCACGGCGAAGCGGACAGCAGTGCGAGCCGCAGGCCTCGCGGACCGCGGGCCGCTCTTGCGGTGCGGCCGCCGGAGAGCGACAATCGGCGTCCGATGAGCGCTCAGGATCGAGCCCCGGTGAACATATACGGTCGCCGCTGGGGACGCGGCCCGCGACCGGCGCTGCTGGTGTGCAAGTGGGTGTTCATCGTCGCCCTGTGCGGCGGCCTGGCGTCTCTGGCGTTCGTGATTCTTCCGACCGATGCCCCGGTGACTGCGGACGGCTGGGCGCGCGAGTCCGGCCTGATCCGCCGCATGTTCCTGTGTCTGATCATTCCCGGCGGGGCCGGCGCGGGCCTGTGCGGCGTCCTGCTGGCGGCTCCGATCTGGCGGGCGCTGGTTCCGAGCCGGTGGTTCCCGCTCAAGATGCTGCTGCTGGCGGCGGGAATGCCGATGCTGCACCTGCACATGCGCGGACAGATGCGGCTCATGCAGGCGGCCCTGGCCGTGGAGCCGGCGGATCAAGCCGGCGCCGTGGCGGCACGCGCCGGCATGCTGCCGGTGGCGGTCGCCGGGCTGGGTCTGCTGCTGGCGGCGCTGATCCTCGGTCGGGTCAAGCCGCGTCTGGGCCGGGCCTGGGCAGACGGCAAGGCTTGATCGCGCCGTTGCCGGCTTTCGTCCGGCACACGGCCGCGTCCGCCCCGCAGCCGGCCGGTTCGCCGAACGGGGCGGTTCGCCCGGCGGCAGGTCTTCAGCTGCCGGCGGCCCGGGCGGCCCGGCCGGCCTGACGTCGCTCGTGCTCCCTCAGCAGGCGTTTGCGCAGGCGGATGGCCTCCGGCGTCACCTCGACGAGCTCATCCTCCTCGATGAACTCCAGGGCGATCTCGAGGGTCATCTCGCGCGGCGGCCGGAGCACCACCGTCCGGTCGGCGGAGGCGGCGCGGATGTTGGTCATCTTCTTGGCCCGGCAGACGTTGACCTCGATGTCGTTGTCCTTGCAGTGCTCGCCGACGATCATGCCCTCGTAGACGGCGTCGGTCGGCCGGACGAAGAACACCCCGCGGTCGGCGAGGTTGTCCAGGGCATAGGCGGTGACCTGGCCGGCCTCGCTGGCGATCAGGGAGCCGCTGGACCGGCCGGGAATGGCCCCCCGCACCGGCTGGTACTCCGCGAAGGTGTGGTGCATGATCGCGGTGCCGTTGGTGGCGTTCATCAGCCGGGTGCGGGCCCCGATCAGTCCCCGGCTGGGCACGCTGAACTCCATGTGGGCGTACTCGCCGCGGGTCTCCATCCGCTGGCAGATGCCGCGGCGGGCGCCCATCAGCTCCATCACCGCGCCGACATGCTGCGCAGGAACGTCGATCGAGCACTCCTCGATCGGCTCGCAGCGCCGGCCCTCGATCTCCCGGAAGATCACCCGCGGCTTGCCCACCGCCAGCTCGTAGCCCTCGCGGCGCATGTTCTCGATCAGCACCGACAGATGCAGCAGTCCGCGGCCGGACACGTGAAACTCCTCGGGCGTCTCGCCCGGCTCGACCCGCAGCGACACGTTGTGCTGAAGCTCCTTCTCCAGCCGGTCGCGCAGATGGCGGCTGGTGAGAAAGCGGCCGCTGCGGCCGGCGAACGGCGAGTCGTTGACCCGGAAGGTCATGTGCAGCGTGGGTTCGTCGATGTGGATGGTCTGCAGCGGCCGGGGGTCGTCGGGGCTGGCGATGGTGTTGCCGATGTCCACGGATTCCAGCCCGATCACCGCGCAGATGTCGCCGGCCGGCACCTCCTCGACCGTCCGCCGCCCGAGTCCCTCGAAAACCTGCAGCTCGCCGACGCGCTCGACGCCGGACCTGCCGTCGCGGTGAAAGACAGTCACCGGCCGGCCGGAATACAGCCGCCCGGCGAACACCCGCCCGATGCCGATCCGGCCGACGTAGTCGCTGTAGTCCAGCGACGTGACGAGCATCTGCAGCGGAGCCTCGCGATCGACATCCGGCGGCGGCACATGCTCCAGGATCGCCTCGAACAGCGCCTGGATGTGGCCGGGGCGCTCCTCCGGCCGGCGGGAGGCGTAGCCCTGCGTGGCCGAGGCGTAGATCACCGGGAACTCCAGGGCGTGCTCGTCGGCGCCCAGTTCGATGAACAGGTCGATGACCTCGTCCAGGACCTCGGCGGGCCGGGCGTCGGGGCGGTCGATCTTGTTGATCACCACCAGGGGCCGCAGGCCGCAGGCGAAGGCCTTGCGCAGCACGTAGCGGGTCTGCGGCATCGGCCCTTCGAAGGCGTCCACCAGCAGCAGGCAGCCGTCGGCCATCATCAGCACCCGCTCGACCTCCCCGCCGAAGTCGGCGTGACCGGGCGTGTCGATGAGATTGATCTTGACGTCCCGGTAGCGGATGGCGATGTTCTTGGCCAGAATGGTGATGCCCCGCTCGCGCTCCAGGTCGTTGGAGTCCAGGATCCGCTCGCCCTTGAGCTGGGTCTCCCGGAACATGCCGCACTGGCGCAGCATCTGATCGACCAGCGTCGTCTTGCCGTGGTCCACGTGGGCGATGATCGCCACGTTCCGCAAGCCCGGATCCCGCACGCGCGTTCCTCCCGGCCGACCGGGGCGCCCGCGCCCCGCAGCCGCGCCGTCCGGCGGAAAAGCCTCTCTCTCTGTCCATACCCCGCCCGGCGGTTTGCCGCTCAGGAGGAGCAGGATTATACTCGCCAGGACGGCCGCCGCCACCCGCGCCGGCGCCGCGCCTGACGGAGCCTTCCGCGGCGCAACGGAGTGCCCATGCCCCGCATCCGCGTCCTGCCCGATCTGCTGGTCAACAAGATCGCCGCCGGCGAGGTCATCGAGCGTCCGGCCAGCGTGGTCAAGGAACTCGTCGAGAACAGCATCGACGCCGGGGCCCGCGCCATCGAGATCGCCGTCGAACAGGGCGGCCAGAAGCTCATCCGCGTCACCGACGACGGCGGCGGGATGGACGCCGAGGATCTGGCCCTGTCGGTCCGCCCCCACGCCACCAGCAAGATCGCCCGCGAGGAGGACCTCTTTGCCATCCGCACCATGGGGTTCCGCGGCGAGGCCCTGGCCAGCATCGGGGCGGTTTCGCAGCTTCGCGTCGTCTCCCGACGGCCCGGATGCGACGAGGCCTGGCAGGTCGCGGTGTGCGGCGATCACACCGAACCCGTGGCCGCGGCCAGCGCCCCCCCCGGAACGACCGTGGAGGTCCGCGAGCTTTTCTTCAACGTGCCGGCGCGGCGCAAGTTCCTCCGCACCCCCCAGACCGAGCTGGGACATATCACCGAGCAGCTGGCCCGCATCGCCCTGGTACACCACGGCGTCCAGTTCCGCCTGATCCACAACGGGCGCGAGGTCCACTTTCTCAGGCCCGCCGCGGGCATGTTGCCGCGGATCCGCGACTTCTTCGGGCCGGAGCTGGCCGACGGGCTGATGGCCCTGGCCCGCGACGAGCGCGGCCTGAGCATCACCGGATACGCCGGAGCCCCCGCCCAGAGCCGCTCGGCACCCAAGTGGCAGTACTTCTTCCTCAACGGCCGGTTTATCCGCGACCGCTTCATCGCCCACGCGGTCCGAGAGGCCTACCGCGGACTCATCGAGCCCAGTCGCCACCCGGTGGTGTTCCTGGCCCTGGAGATCGACCCGGCCTGCGTGGACGTGAACGTCCATCCGACCAAGTCCGAGGTCCGCTGGCGAGATTCCAACCTGCTGTATTCCCAGATCCTGTCGGTGCTGCGCGACCGTTTTCTCAACAGCGACCTGACGCCCGATCTGGCCCCCCGACACGACCTGCAGCCCGCCCTGGGCGAAGACACCCCGGCCACCGCCGACGGGCCGGCTCAGGATGCCGCCGACGAGGCCCGCCGGCAGCGCATCCGCGAGTCCATTGCCGACTTCTTCAAGCGCACGCCGCCCTCATACGGCCCGGGAGCGGCCGTACCCGGACCCGGCGCGGGTCTGCCCGGTGCCGCACGCTCCTGGACACCACACCACAGCGGACCGGCTTTACCGGCGATGCCACGGCTGGAGCCGTGGAACCCGCCTGAAGACGCGAATGCCGGCGATTCGGCGCCCCGGAGGCTCTGGCCCTCCCCCACCGAAGCCGCCCCCCCCTCCGGCCCGCCGCCCCAGGCCATCCAGGTGCATCGCACCTACCTGGTGGCCGAATCGCCCGAGGGGCTGATGATCATCGACCAGCACGCCCTCCACGAGCGGATCCTGTATGAGCAGCTCAGCGCCGAGCTGGCCCGCGGTCCGCTGGAATCGCAGCGTCTGCTGCTGCCGGAGACCCTTCAGGTGCCCGCCGACCAGGTGGCGGTCATCGAGCAGTACGCCGACACCCTGCGGCGGCTGGGCGTGGAGCTCTCGGCCTACGGCCCCGGCGCGGTCGCGGTGCACGCCGTTCCGTCGCTGCTGCGACCGGAGCGGTCGCTGGAGTTCGTCCGCGACCTGCTCGACCGGCTGGCCCACCGCGCCGCCCCGGCCTCCACCGAACTCCTGGCCGACGAGCTGCTGAGCATGATGGCCTGCAAGGCGGCGGTAAAGGCCGGCGACCCGCTCACGCCGCAGGAGATCGGGGCTCTGCTCGCCCGGCGCGGCGACGTGGAGCGGGCCAGCAACTGCCCCCACGGCCGGCCGACCAGCCTGCGGCTGAGCCTTCGCGACCTGGAGAAGCAGTTCAAACGCTCCTGATCCGCCCGCAATCCGTACAGGCGGCGAAACGGGGGTTTGCCCGTCCCCGCCTCCGGGCTTACAATGCGGAGGCAGGCGGTCACGCCTTTCGACCGTCGCAAGCGTGCCCCCGCAGGGTCCGTCCAGTCGAGCCGCCCGCATGGATCTGTTCACCGAAAAGCGCCGGGCTGCGTTCTCCCGCGTCGAGCCGCTGGCCGTGCGGATGCGTCCGCTGACCCTGGATGAGTTCGTGGGGCAGCAGCACTTCGCAGGCCCGGGCAAGCTCCTGCGCCGCCTACTGGACGCCGATCGGCTGACCAGCGCCGTGTTCTACGGGCCGCCCGGCACCGGCAAGACCACGCTGGCGCGGGTCATCGCTCACCACACCAGCGCCTGCTTCGAGGAGGCTGACGCTGCCGGCGTCGGGGTCAAGGAGGTCCGGGACATTCTCGCCCGCGCCAGGGAGCGGCTCGCGGCCGACGGCCGGCGGACGCTGCTGTTTCTGGACGAGATTCACCGTTTCAACCGCGCGCAGCAGGACATCCTTCTGCGCGACGTCGAGAACGGGCTGATCATCCTGATCGGCGCCACCACCGAGAACCCTTTCTTCAGCGTCAACGCTCCGCTGGTGTCGCGCAGCCAGATCTTCCAGTTCGAGCCGCTCGCGGCCGCGGACGTGGAAACGCTTCTGCGCCGGGCCTTGGCCGACCCTCGGCGCGGCCTGGGAAGCATCCGTGTCGAGATCACCGACGAGGCCCTGCGGCACCTGGCTGCAACCTGCGACGGAGACGCCCGCCGGGCCCTGACCGCCCTGGAGGTGGCGGTACTATCGCAGGGCGGCACCGCCGGCCGGCCGGAGCCCGTTCGCGTCGATCTGGCGGTCGCGGCCGAGTCCATTCAGCGCAAGGCCATCCGCTACGACGGCACCGGCGACGAGCATTACGACGCGGCCAGCGCCCTGATCAAGAGCATGCGCGGCAGCGACCCGGACGCCGCGGTCTACTGGCTGGCCCGGATGCTCGAAGCCGGCGAGGATCCGCGTTTCATCGCCCGCCGGATCGCCATCTGCGCCGCCGAGGACGTGGGCAACGCCGACCCCATGGCCCTGGTTGTGGCCAACGCCGCGGCCCAGATCACGCTGATGGTCGGCATGCCCGAGTGCCAGTTGCCCCTCAGTCAGGCGGCCATCTACATCGCGACGGCGCCGAAGTCCAACGCCTCGGCCATGGCCGTCTGGACCGCCGCCGAGGACGTCCGCACCGGCCGCACGCTACCCGTGCCCCCCCATCTGCGCGACGCCCATTATCCCGGTGCCGCCCGTCTGGGCCACGGGGTCGGATACGCCTACGCCCACGACCACGAAGGCGGCTATGTCGCCCAGGACTACCTGGGAAGCCCCAGGACGTACTATCATCCCACCGACCGGGGCTTTGAGGCGGTGATCGCCGAGCGTCTGGCCGGGCTTCGGGCCGGTTCGGGCGATCGTGCCGCGGCCGCAGCGCTGGATCGCCCCGACCAACACCGTCCAGCGGAGAAGCCGTGACCAAGAAAGAGCTTCGCCAGCGTGTCCGCGATGCCTTGGCCGCACTACCGCCGGCAGTGCTTCATGAGCGCTCCGCCCGGGCCTGCCTCCGGCTGGTCGAGACCCGCGAATACGCCAGGGCCGAGATCATCATGGTCTTCCTCTCCCTGCCGACCGAGGTTCAGACCACCTCTCTGGTCCTGCAGGCCTGGCGCGATCGTAAGCGCGTGCTGGCGCCCAAGGTCAGCTGGGAGCAGCGCCGCATGCTGCCGATCGAAATCACCTCGCTGTCGGATGATCTCAGCGAGTCGCCAATGGGCATCCGCGAGCCCGCCAGGGGGGTCCCTTTTCCGGTCGCGAACATCGACCTGGTCATCGTCCCGGGTCTGGCCTTCGACCACGCCGGCAACCGCCTGGGGCGCGGCCGCGGCTTCTACGACCATTTCCTCTCGCACCGCGACTGGCGCGGCCTGTCCTGCGGCCTGGCCCTGGAGGATCAGGTCTTCGAGCAGGTGCCGGTCGGCGAAAACGACGCCCGCGTGGACATGCTGGTCACCGAGTCCGCCGTGCGGCGGTTCAAGAGCTGAATCCCGCCGGAAAAGGTGTCAGGATGATTTTCCAGGCCGGGGCCAACCATCGCGACGGCTTGTCCGGGGACGTCTCACTCCGCGGGCCGATGGCTGGCCGTGCGCACGCCGGCGTCCTCGGCGGGCCGGAGTTCGTCAAGCCCGGCCTCGCGCGGGTCGAGCTCCTGGGCCTTTCGGAACGAGTCGGCCGCCAGCTCGATGTTGCCCACCTGCTGGTAGAGCCGCCCCATGCCAGCATAGGCCCGGGCGGAGGATGGATCGATGGCCAAGGCCGTCTTGTACGCCCGCAGCGCGTTATCGTAGTCGGCACGCTGCCGGTACTCGTCACCCAGGTAGATGAAGTGTTCGGCCACACCGCGGTTGTTTCGGGTTGCGGTTTCGGCCACCGCCAGCGCGGCGTCGTACTTGCCTCGCATCTCAAGCGCCGCGTTCTTTTCCGCGATCGCGGCCATGTAGTTGGGCCAGCTCTTGATCGCCTGGGTGAAGTAGACGATCGCCCGGTCCAGCTGCCGGCGGGCCGCCGGGATGTCGCCGTCCCGGAACTTCCGGGCCGCCAGCACGCGGTAGCTCAGCCCCATGTAGTAGTTCGACTCGGCGTCGCTGGGCGAAAGCTCTAGCGCGTGCCGGAAGGTCGCCATGGCTTCCGTGTACTGCTGGGCACGGTAAAGCTCGATCCCCGCCTCCCGGATCTCCTTGACGTCCGGCGTGCATCCCGGTAGCACGGAGAACAGAAACGCAACCAGCAGGCCCGCGGCCCCTCGGCCGATTCGCGCGCCTGACACCCATTCGTCGGAGAAAACCTGCATGCACGACATGAACATCGCCTCCCTGGGCAAGGAGCGCCACATTCCTGCGCGGGATCATCCTAGTCCCGCCCATCCGTCAGATCAAGAACACCGCTCCCGGAGCCGCACGCCGTGAGCGGCGACCAAGGCCCGCTTTTCGTGCTCCTCCTTCATCGCACGGCGGACGGCGAACACTACGACCTCTGCCTGGAGGTCGGCGACACGCTGGCCACCTGGCGGCTGCCGCGCGAGGCCGCCGTGCCCCCCGCCTCACTGGGCACCGCCCCGCTGGAGGCCCGCAGGCTTGCCGATCACCGCCGGGCCTACCTCGATTACCAGGGTCCCGTCAGCGGTGATCGCGGCCTGGTCATTCGCATCGACCGCGGCCGGCTCATGATCCAGGAGGCCTCCGTTGCCCGCTGGACGTTCCGCCTGCAAGGTGCCTGCCTGAATGGTATCTATCGGCTTGAAGCCCAGCCCGGCACAAGCAACTCATGGTCCTTCGACCGGCTTGGGGATAACAGGTGAAGCCCAGGCTACCGGCTTGGCTTGCCTAGGGCTCGGGATCGAACGTGACGGAAATCCGACCGCTTCCGCAGCGGATTCCCGTCACGCGAAACGCCCGCTTGGGATTCCACCAGACCCAACGATTGGGGACCAAGACTCCGTCCGGCAAGTCGGCCAGCCGAGGAAGCGGGGCATGCTCATCGGCCGGCTCTTTGGTCGCCTTGCGACGCAGGAATCCGCCATCCAAGGCCGCCAGCTCCTGTCGAACCCAGCTTTTGGGCAGCTGGAGCGAACCTGCAGACATGCGTTTCAGTCTTACTGCAATTCGATCGTTCACCACGCCCACCCACAGATCGGCCGAAATGACGAACCGCAGCGATCCACGTTGGCAGACGGCCCCGAGCCGCAGTCCGTTGCTCTGGATCAGGATCTGGGGATCGCTGAAGTTCTCAGGCAGCCACTCCCGGGCCAGCGGCCACTTGGCCTCGCGAATCGCCAGCCAGCGATTGAGCTGCGACTCGCTGACGCTCCACTCGAACGGCTCACGGGCCAAGCTCATCCGCTCGTTAAGGCCATCGACGGCCTTGAGCCAGTCGCCCCAGACCGCCTCCACCTCGTCGGCTCCGACCACTGCGGGCCGGTACCAGCCGGGGATGTGCTGGAAGAGCATCCAGCCGGCCATGAAGCCGACGGCCGACATTGCGGCGACCACCACCCCCACCAGCTTTGCGAGCCGCCGCCACCTGCCCATGTCGCGCTGGTATCGGGCTGGCATCGCCGTGTCAAGCCGGGCCATCCCTTGCCGGGGCCTGGGAATCTCGGCAGATGCGTGACGGGTCAGGCGGCCATTGTCGGGGGCATCATGTCCGGAGGGTTTCCATCGCCTCGGGCGCCCGCATGGAGGGCCCCGCTCGGTCGGGACCCCGAAAATCGTGACCTGACGGAGGGCCACGCTCCGTCGGGGCCGCCGGTCGGGAACATGTCAGATCGCGGGATGGCGGGCGCGACGGAACGCGTCCCTCCAAATCGCCGCAAGGAACGCGACGGCGCGCGTCCCTCCGAGAGCGTGCAACGGGACGCGACGGAGCGCGGCCCTCCCAGAGACCTTGCCTCGTCGGAGCCGCAGAAAACCGGGCCCAGGCCGTCACTCACCGGACCTCGGGCGGGCGGAAGGCTCGGCCGTTGTTGGGGCGGGTGGGCCCGGGCTACAATCGCGCGTTTCCCGGCGGCCGGGTCGGACCGGCTTGCCCGCCAATCGGCGGAAGTCGCCCCCTCCGGGCGGCGGCCCGAAGCCGTCGGGCAGGGTAACGATTCAGCGGGAGCAACGGCCATGGGTATGACCATCACCGAGAAGATCCTGGCTCGACATGCCGGCCGGTCGTCCGTGTCGGCCGGCGAGAACGTGTGGGTGGACGTGGACATCCTGATGACGCACGACGTCTGCGGGCCGGGCACCATCGGGGTCTTCGAGGAACATTTCGGCAAGGACGCGAAGGTCTGGGATCCCGACCGGGTGGTGATCATCCCGGACCACTACATTTTCACCGCCGACCGCCACGCCCACCGCAACATCGAGATTTTGCGCGACTTCGTCCGCCGGCAGGGCATCCGTTACTACTACGATCCGGACTTCGTCCAGGGCGAGGGCATGCCCAGCCCCTACCGCGACCCGACGGCCACGCGTTACAAGGGCGTGTGTCACAAGGCTCTGCCGGAGGAGGGGCACGTCCGGCCCGGCGAGATTCTCCTGGGCACCGACAGCCACACCTGCACGGCCGGGGCCTTCGGACAGTTCGCCACCGGCATCGGCAACACGGATGCGGGGTTCGTGCTGGGCACGGGCAAGACCTGGCTGAAGGTGCCGCCGACGATGAAGTTCGTCTTCCACGGCCGGATCCCCCCCTACCTCACCGCCAAAGACCTGATCCTGGCGGTGATCGGCGAGATCAGTGTCAGCGGGGCGACATACAAGGCCATGTATTTCACCGGCGAGGGCGTGGCCAGCCTGACGCTGGAGGACCGGATGACGCTGACCAACATGGCCATCGAGGCCGGGGGCAAGAACGGCGTCTGCGACGTCGACGAGAAGACGCTGGCGTACGTCCGCCGGCGTTCCAACCGGCCCGACTGGACGGTCGAGACCGACGACCGCGACGCGCGTTACTGCTACGTGCACGAGTGGGACTTAGGCGCGATGGAGCCGCTGGTCGCCAAGCCTCACTCCCCGGACAACCGGGCCACGGCCCACGAGTGCCGCGACGTGACCATCGACCGGGCGTACATCGGCAGCTGCACCGGCGGCAAGATCACCGACATGATCTTCGCGGCCGCGATCCTGCAGGGCCGGCAGGTCAAGGTGCCGACTTTCGTCGTGCCCGGTTCGACGGAGGTCCACGCCGACATGCTGCGGCTCAACCTCCGCGGGCGTCCCAGAGCCGACGGCGAGCCTTCGATCCACGACATCCTGCGCGAGGCCGGCTGCACGATGGGTCCGGCCTCCTGCGCCGCCTGCCTGGGCGGACCGGCGGACACCTTCGGCCGGCTGAACGAGCCGATTCGCTGCATCAGCACCACGAACCGCAACTTCCCGGGCCGCATGGGCCACCAGCAGGCCGGCGTGTTCCTGGCCTCGCCGCTGACCGTGGCCGCCTCCGCCCTGACCGGCCGCATCACCGACCCGCGCGACTACGTGGACGGGCCGATCGACACGGGCGAGGCCGGGGTGGTCTGACCATCGAGGCACACGGCAGCGGGGGCACGGCAACTTCCGCCTGCGGGAAGGCCGCGGTGAGCCGGCGGTCCGTCCGGGACCGGACGGGATCAGGCGCTTTCCTTGCGGAGCACGCGCTGGCTGAAGAGGTCCGCCTTGCCGAGGACCACGTCGGCGGTAACGACGTACTTGCCGTTATTGCCTTCCTCGGTCAGGCGGTACATGACATCCAGCATCAGGTCTTCCATCACCCCGCGCAGCGCGCGGGCGCCGGTGTCGCGGGCCAGGGCCCGCTCGGCGATGATCCGCAGGGCTTCGGGGGTGAACTCCAGCTCGCAGCCCTCCATCTCGAAGAATCGCTGGTACTGCCGGACCAGGGCGTTCTTCGGCTCGGTGAGCACGCGCACCAGGCTCTCCTGCCCCAGCGGCTCCAGCGAGGTGATCACCGGGAGCCGGCCGACCAGCTCGGGGATCATTCCGAACTCGACGAGATCCTCGGGTGTCACCTGGGCCAGGACGTTCGACATCCGGCTGATCTCGTCCTCCTCGGCAAGCTCGCCGACGAAGCCGATGCTCGCGTGGCCGATCCGCCGGCTGATGATCTCGTCCAGCCCGTTGAAGGTTCCGCCGCAGATGAACAGGATGTGGGTCGTGTCCATCTGGATGTACTGCTGCTCGGGGTGCTTGCGGCCTCCCTGGGGCGGGATGTTGGAGATCGTGCCCTCGAGCATCTTGAGCAGGGCCTGCTGCACGCCCTCCCCGCTGACGTCGCGGGTGATGCTCACGTTCTGGGAGGTCTTGCCGATCTTGTCGATCTCGTCGATGTAGACGATGCCGCGCTGCGCCGCCTCGAGGTCGTAGTCGGCGTTCTGCAGCAGCCGCAGCAGGATGTTCTCGACGTCCTCGCCGACGTAGCCGGCCTCGGTCAGGGTGGTCGCGTCGCCGATGGCGAACGGCACGTTCAGCACGCGGGCCAGGGTGCGGGCCAGCAGCGTCTTACCCGAGCCGGTCGGTCCGACCAGCAGTACGTTGGACTTGTCGATTTCGACGTCATCCTCGTCGGCCGTGTCGCTGTGGGCCAGCCGCTTGTAGTGGTTATGCACCGCCACCGACAGGCAGCGCTTGGCGTGCTCCTGCCCGATGACGTACTGGTCGAGGAACTCCTTGATCTGCCGGGGCGCCGGGATGGATCCCGACAGGTGCCGCACCGGTCCGGTCTTGCGTTTTTCCTGCTTGATGATGTTGTGGCAGAGGTCCACGCAGGCGGCGCAGATGTAGACGTCGCCGGGACCCTCCACCATCGGCCCGGCCTCGCGCTGGGTCTTGCCGCAGAAGCTGCAGGTCGTGGTCCGCCGACCGCCCCTGCCGCCCGGGCCGCCCGTGTTGCCGCTACGGGTCGTCGCCATGAATGCCGTTTCCAGACTGTCCGGGACCGCCCGACCCCCGCAGACGCCCTGTGACGGCGATCCGCCGCCCGGCGACCGCCGGATACCTTGGCCGACGTGGAGGCACGGGCCCGGACGCCCCGCCCTTTCGCCGGCCGGTCGTGTCGATTCTATCGTCAGCCCGGGGTGCGCTTCTCAAGGTCAAAATCCGGGCTCGCCGGTCCGCGAATCGCTGGTTTCGCACGGGTCTGCGGATCCGGCCGGCCGGCCCTGGGACGAGCCGATCGTCAGCCCGCGCAAGGCCTGATACTCCGATTCGCTGATCTGCCCGCTTTCCCGCAGCCGCCGCAGATCCTCAAGCGTCCAGGCGGGCCTCACCCCGGATTCCTCGCTCCCCAGCCAGCGGCGACGATAATACCAGACTCCCAACCACAGGACAATCAAGGCCCCGACGAGCAACCCGCCGGCGACGATGATCTTCTCGACGTAGACCTGAACCGTGGTGGCCACCACCGCCTTGCCCGCCGAAGACCCCGATTGTTCAAGGGAATTATATGACCAGCGGAAGCCCCGATCCATCCGGCACAACCGCAAACCGCCGCCGGGAGTACCGAACGGCGGAACAAGCCGGCACGGGTCCGGGGGCCGCGGCAGCGACCCTCAATCCAGGCAGCCCGGGCTGACCGGGATGCTCGGACCGCTGAAGCACCGGAGGAAAAGCTGCACGTCCGTCGGGCCGACCGCTCCCTCGCCGCTGAGGTCCATGGCCCGGCAGGCCGGGTCGGGATGGGGAAGGTACTCGTCCAGCAGGCAGGTCTGGAGCAGGCCGAAGTCGGCCTGATCGGCATCAAGGTCGCCGTCGAAGTCTCCCGGCAGAGGCCGCACGGTGATGTAATCGGTCCGGATGGCCGTGTTGCTGCCCGAGGGTCCCGAGATGGTCAGGGACACCGTGTAGGTCCCCGCCGCGTTGTAGGTGTACACCGGATCGCGGGCGGTGCTCGTTCCGCCGTCGCCGAAGGACCAGCTGCGGGACGTCACCGCTCCTTCCGAAAGGTCGGTGAACGACACCGTCAGCGGCACGCGGCCGGAGGTCGGGGCCCCGCTGAAGTCGGCGGTGACGCCGCGCACGCCCGGCACGCCCGCCGGGTATCGCAGATCGACGACCTGCTCGAAGGCGGTAAACAGGTCGCGCGAATCGCCCGGTCCGTAACCGTTGTTCTTCCAGTATTCGATGGCGTAGCCGTTCCAGCCGCCGCCGGCCTGCTGATCGGCGTCATACACGAACCAGGTCATGGCCACGATGTTGATCCTGCCGGTGGTCTGGTTCCAGTTGTGCACCGCCGCGAAGGCGTCCCGGCAGAACTGGGCCGCCGCGGCCTCCTGCGTCGGCTGGTTCGGGTCGCTGTAGCGGTTCCACTCGGTCATGTACACCGGCTTGTCGCGCAGCAGCCGGCCCTTGTTGTAGATCATCGTCAGCGTGGCCTGGAACGAGTTGCGGAAATCGGTGACCGACCCGCCGTAGGCGTGGATTCCGAAGCCGTCGATCTCGTCGGGAGGAATGTTATCGATGACCTGCGACAGCCACTGATCACCGTCCATCCAGCGCACGCCGGGGATGACGCCGCCGGGACTGGGCGGGGCGATCAGCACCAGGTGCGGACCGTGGGGGCTGGCCTGCGCCGAAGAACGGATCGCGTTGCGGACGGTGCGGTAGATCTGGGCGTAGCCGGCGGGGGTGATCTGACTGTTCGGCCAGCCGACGCCCTCGCCGATGAGGTTGGGCTCATTGCCGATCTGCCAGATGCGGCTGCCGTGCCGCAGGGTGTTGACGACGCCGACCACGTGCGGCGCCCAGCTCGCCGCGGACATCGTGGTCGGCGAAGGCACGGTCTGCCCCCAGTCGTAATCGATGCGGGTGATGATCGAGACGTTCCAGGAGGCCAGCGTGGTGTACAGCCCGCTGAAGTAGCTTGCCTGCCACCACGGAGCCGAATGGGTGATCGCCGTCTCGGTGCTCCAGCCGCCGACCCCCGGGCAGTCCATCATTCCGGCCGGAACGGGATCCACCGGCTGGCCGGCGGTGTAGCCCCACCAGTGGATGCCGTGGAGATAAGGCGAATCGGCGGCCGGGGCGGTCGAAGCCGAGTACGCCACGATCAGCACAAGACACTGAAGCCCTTTAGTCCGACCAGATAAAACAGCTCGGCACGCGTTCATAAAGTCCCCCACCCGGGCAGCCACCCCGCATAAGCCCGTCACCTGAATTCTACCTTCCCGGCCCCTTCCTTTGCCAGCATTTCCCGCCGAAACACCGTCCGGCAGTCCGAAAACCTCTGCTGGCGACCGGGAATCACAGCGCGACGCCGGCGTCAGGGCTTGACAGGGCGGGGATTGTGCTGCGAAGCCGGTCGGACGGGGCGGGCCCGGGGCTGCGGTCCCCCGATCGGCGCAGGCGGATTATAAAGGAACGGGCCGGCGGACGCACCGTCTGCCCGGATGGCGTCCCGGGATCGGGCCTGCGGAGACCCCGGCGGCCCCGGGCTACAGGCCCAGTTTCTCGGCCAGGAACTCCACCACCCGCGTCTTGTCGATGCGGGTCTGGGCCCCCGTATCCCGGTCCCGGACGGTGACCGTGCCGTCTTCCTTGGTCTGGCCGTCGATGGTGAAGCAATAGGGCGTGCCGGCCTCGTCCATGCGTGCGTACCGCTTGCCGATCGAGGCCTTGGCGTCGTACTGGGCCGGCCAGCGCTGGCGGATCGCGCGATAGATCGGCTCGGCGATCTCCGGCAGACCGTCTTTGTTGACCAGCGGGAACACCGCCGCCTTGATCGGGGCCAGCCGGGGGTGGAAACGCATGAGCTCGGGGCTGGGGCGCGATTCGTCCACCGTATAGGCCTCGCAGATGAACGCCAGCGTGCCCCGGTCCGCGCCGGCCGAGGGCTCGATGACGTGGGGGATGAACCGTTCCTTGCGTTCGTCGTCGTAGTAGGTCAGGTCGCGACCGCTGCCCTTGTATTTGGGCTTTCCCTGCTCATCGAGGTCCGGAACGAGTTTTCCGTCCCGGGCGACGAGCTTGCCCTCCATATGGCTGCGGAGGTCGAAGTCGCCGCGGTGGGCGATGCCCTCCAGCTCTCCGAAGTCGCCCTCGGCCAGGAAGGGGAAGGCGTACTCGATGTCGCTGGTGCCGCAGGAGTAGTGGCTCAGCTCATCCTTGCCGTGCTCCCGGAGGCGCAGCTTGCGGCTGGTGAGTCCCAGATCGGTGTACCAGCGCAGCCGGACATCCCGCCAGTACTCGTACCATCGGGCCGACTCGCCGGGATGGCAGAAGAACTCGATCTCCATCTGCTCGAACTCGCGCGAACGGAAGGTGAAGTTTCGAGGGGTGATCTCGTTGCGGAAGCTCTTGCCGATCTGAGCGATGCCGAAGGGGATGCGGACGCGGGTGGAGTCGCAGACGTTCTTGAAGTTGACGAAGATGCCCTGGGCGGTTTCGGGGCGAAGGAAGACGCGGTTCTCCTCGTCCTTGACCGCGCCGGCGTAGCTCTCGAACATGAGGTTGAACTCGCGCGGCTCGGTCAGGTCGCACCTGTCGTGCTCGCCGGGGTGTTTGCTGGGCTTCATCGGGCATTGCATGTCCTTGAGCTGGTCGGCGCGGAACCGGGCCTTGCACGCCCGGCAATCGACCATGAGGTCGCAGAACAGGTCGTAGTGGCCGCTGCACTTCCAGACCTGCGGGTGCATGATGATCGAGCAGTCCAGCCCGACCATGTCCTCGCGGGCGTGGACCATGTCCTTCCACCAGGCGTCCTTGAGGTTGCGTTTCAGCTCCACGCCCAGGGGGCCGTAGTCCCAGAAGCCGTTGATACCGCCGTAGATCTCGCTGCTGGGGAAGATGAACCCGCGCCGCTTGCACAGCGCGACGATCCGCTCCATCACGTTGCCGCCGGATGCCGCCATGTCGCTCCTCGATGCCCGAACCTCCGGTACTTCCGCCTGCGCGCCCTCCCGGGGCGCCGGGCCGGGCAGTATAACCCCTTCCCGCCGGGCTCCCAAGGCGCCCGCGCCGCCGCGAATGGCATTCGAAAGGCCTGGCAGGCAGGCAAAACCACCATCGCCCCTTTTGAGCACCGGCTACTCGCTGACCAGCTCGATGGTCGCCCAGAAGGCCGAGTCCGGGCCGCCCTGGTCGGGGGCGTTGACCAGTTCCAGGTCGACGGTGCGACCGGCCAGGGCGGACAGATCGACCTCGACGTTCATCCATGTGTCGGGGGCGGTCCCGGCGTTGACCGGTCGGTGAAGCAGCTCATTTCCGTCGGCCAGGACCTCAAGGGTCCAGTCGCCGTCGGCGTGCCGGCCCACCAGCAGCCGCAGGACGGTCTTCTTCCCGGCCGGCACGGCCACTTCCCGGGTCAGCCGGCAGGCCTTTTTCGCGTGCTCCGGGTGGGTCATGAACACGTTCTCGCGGCCGTTGTGCGTGGGATGGACGCCGACGTTCATGTTGATGGCGTAATCCTTCAGATCCCAGCCGGGGGCGAACTGCTGGAGGGCCCGCCGCGGGCTCAACTCGGTGATCCGGGTCATTTCCTCCTCGGTAAAGCGGCTGCCGGCGATGGGTCCGGGATCCCAGCTGAGTTCCAGTTTGCCGGGTCGGGGCGTCTGCACCGGAATGACCATCACCTCCTGGCCCGACGGATCCTTCTCGATCCGGCCGCCGGCCCGTACCACCGCCTGGCGGGCGAGCTTCTCGCAGACGTCGATCAGTCGCGGGATGTTGTAGGCCGTGTACAGGAACTCCCGCTCCATATTCAGCTCCCGCGTGAAGCGTTCGGGCAGCGCCGCGTATCCGATCGTCGCGAACAGCACGCCGGCGGCATTCGAGGGGTTGCAGTCGGAATCCTGCCCGCAGCGGGTGGAAATGATGATCGTCCGGTCCGGGTCGCCCTCTCCGTACAGCAGCCCCATGAGGATGTAGGCTCCGTTGATCTTCACGTCGATCCCGCCGTTGGAGGCCTTCTGATAGGCCGGGTCCTCGCGATACTTCTTCTGCGCCAGCCGCCAGGTCTTCTCCCAGTCGCCGGGATTCTGCCGGTACCACTCGAGCATGTCGCGGACCATCTCGGCGTACTGGCTGCCGGCGGGGATGCAGCGCAGGCCGGCCTCGATGACCCTGATGCGGTCGGTCTCGAAGAAGGCCTCGGCGTACATGCCGCCGACGAACTGCCCTCCGTAGACGCCGTCGCCGTAGTTCATCAGCCGGCCGAACTTCTCGCCCAGCTCGATGACCGTGTTCGGCAGGCCCGGGGCGATCAGGCCGGAGTAATCGGCCTCGATCTGGTAGTCGATGTCGTTGGGGCAGCGGTTGAATCTCGGGTGGCTCGAATCCGGCGGGGCGATGCCCTCGCGCAGGTTGGTGCGGCCGGCGTTGTTCGCGCACCACAGGGGGTAGCGGCTGTTGGCGAAGTCGATACCCGCCTGCCGGATATCGACGTCCAGCCCGTAGAGCTCCAGCGTGCGCAGGAAGGTCATCTCGACGTAGAGGTCGTCCTGCTCGAAGGCGTTGTTGATCATCTCGGGCGTCCAGACGGGCATGTCCTGCTCAGGGATGATCGCGTCCTTCCACTGGAACTCCGTCGGCCCGCCCCAGCTGACGCCGGCGATCTGACCCACCCAGCCGGCCTTCATCCGGTCGCGGTAGGTGCTCACCGGCAGGCGTCGCATCTGCGGTTCGACCGGCGTGCAGGCCGCGGAAAACAGCAATGTCAGGGCCATGGCCGGCACGAAGACCGGCCGGACGGCGAAAAGACGGGGGTTTCGGGTCATGGGAGTTCACTCCTTCGATACGGGATGGGCCTTGGCCGGCCTCGGTTGCCGGCCGCAAGAGCTTACCGGCCAAGCAGGCCCCGTGCCAGCGCCGCCGGCGGATTGCCGCGTCACGGATCCGTGACGGCTCAGGCGGCCATCCACAACGGCGTCAGGACACCGGAGCGATCGGGGACGCGACCCGGCGCGTCTCTCCGAGGTCGCCGAACCGCATGGAGGGCCCCGCTCCGTCGGGGCCGCCGATCGGGAACATGCCAGATCGCCGGATGACGGACGCGACCCGGCGCGTCTCTCCGTGGGCGTGCAACGGGACGCGACCCAGCGCGTCCCTCCGAAAAGGGCCGGTGCTGTTGGAATCGCAGACCACCGAACCGCGCCCGGGCTTTCTCGCCCCACACCTCCTGCGGCGGCGGTTCACCGCTGGAAAAGAATCAGCCGCCGGCTCAGTGTCTCGCCGCCGCAGGGCAGCGTCAGATCGAAGGTGCGCGGACTGCTCAGCCGGCAGCGCGCGGCGGTCCTGGCGGCGGCCTCCATCTCTTGAGTCGGCAGCGAGGGCGTCTTGTAGAACACCGCGCGCCCGCCGGGTCGCAGCAGCGGCGCGGCGATCGGGAGCAGGTCCGGCATCGCCCCCACCGCCCGGACGAGCACCAGCTCGAAAGCCGCCGGTCGCCGCGACCGGAGCTCTTCAACGCGAACGTGCATCGCGACCAGGTTCGACAGGCCCAGCGCCGCGGCCGCCTGCCCCACGAAGCGGGCCTTCTTGCCCGTGCCGTCGATGGCGGTAATCGACCACGCCGGGCAGACCAAGGCCAGCGGCACGGCCGGAAAGCCGGCCCCGGTGCCCACGTCCAGCACCGCCAGCGGCCCACCCGGATCCACCCACGGCGCGGCCAGCAGGCTCAGCGAATCGGCATAGTGCCGCACGGCCGCCTTGGCCGGGTCGGTGATGCGCGTGAGATTGAAATGCCGGTTGGCCTCGGCGACCAGAAGATGATGCCGGTACATCCACTCAACCTGGGCGGGCCCGGGTTTGAGGCCGAAACCGGCGACGGCCGCCAGCAGGGCGTTCCGGAAGACCGCTGGATCGTCGGCGGGGGCGGCCGGTTCGCTCATGGGCCGCATCATAAGCCCTTCCGCCGGCCTGTCGCCATCGGAACCTTGAAGAGCCCTGCGGCGCGGGTTAGGCTCCATGCTTTCCCGCGCAACGAGCCCGGGATGCTGCTTGCAACCTGCATGAGGGACGCTCACCTTGCCCCAGATCACCGCTTTCCGCGCCGTTCGCTACCGCCCCGAACGCTTCGGGGCCGACTGGTCCGATCTGATCGCGCCGCCGTATGACGTCCTCAGTGCCGCGGACAAGGCCCGTCTGCTGCAGCGCTGCGACCGCAACATCGTGGCCATCGACCTGCCCCACGTTCCACCGGAGTCCGCCGGCCCGGACGAAGCCTACCGGGAGGCCGACGGCCTGCTGCGCCGCTGGTTGGCCGACGGCACGCTTGCGGCCGACGAACGGCCGGCCATCTACGTCTATCACCAGGAATACCACCACGCCGGGCGGACTTACCTGCGGCGCAAGTTCTTCGCCCGCATGCGGCTGGAGCCCTTCGGCACCGGGACGGTCTTCCCCCACGAGCAGACCTTCGGGGGGCCGAAGGAGGACCGGCTCAAGCTCATGCAGGCCACGCGCTGCCAGCTCTCGGCGGTTTTCGGCCTCTACAGCGACCCGGCGGGGCAGGTCAGCGGCCTGCTCGATGTGGCCGGCCGGACGCCGGACGTGACCGCGACGGCCGACGGCGTGGTCAACCGCCTCTGGGCGGTCACCGATCCGGCGGTGATCGAGGCCGTGGCCCGGGCGATGCGCGACCGGTCGGTTTACATCGCCGACGGCCATCATCGCTACGGTACCGCGATGATGTACCGCGACCTGCTGGCCGGCCGGTCCGGCTCCCTGCCGTCGGATCATCCCGCGCAGTTCGTCCTGGTGGGGTTCTGCGCGATGGAGGATCCCGGAGCGATCATCCTGCCGACGCATCGGGTGATCAGCGACTTCGGCGACGTGCCGCCGGCCAGGGTGTTGCAGGCCCTGACCGGGGGAGTGGCGCTGGAGCCCTCGCCAGTGAGCCCCGAGGACGCCGACCGCATTCTGCCCCCGGATTCGCCGCACGATCTGGCGGTCTATGTGGCGGCTGAGAACGCCCTTTACGCCGGCCGGTTCACGCGGCGCGGGCTGATGGACAGCCTGGCGGCGGAGATGAGCCCGGCGTGGCGGCAGCTCGATGTGGCCTACATTCACCGCGTGCTGATCGATCACTTCGTGCGTCAGGCGCTGGGCGGCCGGGCGTGTCGCACGCAGTACTGCAAGGTCACGGCGGACACGATTCCGCTGGCCCGTTCCACCGGCGGCATCGCTCTGTTCTGCAAGGCCTGCACGGTCGGTCAGCTCAAGGCGGTCAGCGACGCCGGCGACCTGATGCCCCAGAAGAGCACGTTTTTCTACCCCAAGCTGGCCACCGGGCTGGTGATCTGCCCGCTGGAGGAGCAGCCCGGCGGGCGGGCGCCCGGAATGTGCGGGGAGGCGCGATGATGTCCGGCAGATGGCGATCGGGATCCGCCCGGGCGACGGGCCTGGCCGCGGAACTGGCAGTCTGCGTCGCCCTGGCGGCGCTGGCATGGGCCGCGGGCGAGAAAGGCGGCGGGCCGGAGCACAGGTCGATGGGCGAAAACCGGATCCTCGAGGTGCTGGAGGACATCCACGCCAACCAGAGCCGCGGGATGATGAATGTCCCGCCGGACGACGGCCGGCTGCTGCGGGTGCTGGTCGAGGCCGTTGATGCCCGGCACGTCGTGGAGATCGGCACGTCCAACGGCTACTCGGGGCTCTGGATCTGCCTGGCCCT
This sequence comes from uncultured Phycisphaerae bacterium, assembly GCA_938005315.1. Classification (GTDB taxonomy): domain Bacteria; phylum Planctomycetota; class Phycisphaerae; order UBA1845; family PWPN01; genus CALLOB01. The sequence goes on along the minus strand of CALLOB010000039.1, from coordinate 12,618 downwards.
CCAGCGCACCGGCGGCCGGCTGACGACTCACGAGATCGACGCGGGGCGGGCGAAGCTGGCCCGCGAGAACTTCCGCCGCGCGGGCGTGGAGAGCATGGTGACGCTGGTCGAGGGCGACGCCCACCAGGAGGTGCTTAGGATCAGAGAGCCCATCGACGTGCTGTTCATCGACGCCGACAAGGCCGGCTACATCGACTACCTTCGCAAGCTGCTGCCGATGGTGCGGCCCGGGGGGCTGATCCTGGCCCACAACACCACCAGCTCGGCTGCGGAAGTCGCCGACTACGTCAAGGCGGTGACCACCGACCCGGACCTGGAGACGGTCTTCTGGACTTCCAACGACCGGGGCCTGGGGGTGACGCTGAAGAAGCGAGTCACCCCGCAGACCGGCCCGACGTGAGGGTATCGTGCGGGCACGGGGTGGCCGCGAAGTCGACGCTGCTGGGCGGAAGGTGAAACATGGCCGGCGAGCCCGGCAAAAACGTGATCGCCGCGGCGACCCAAGCACCTGGACGGGCCGCCCGTCGGCCACGGGCGGTCGCGGTGCTGTGGCTGTGGGCCCGGCCGGGAAGTGCCGCCCGGGAGCTTGCCGGGTTGCGGCTCTGGCAGGCCTGGGGCATACACGGCCTGGCATGGCTGGCCGTGTTCGTCGTCTTCACGTTGTTCATCGACGCCATGGAGGATCGCAGCGGCGGCCAGACCCTCGGCGAGGTGCTTGGAATCCTCGTGGACGGCCGGATCGTCGATCCGGAGGTCGCGATGACCATCGTGGCGGTCGTCGCCAGCCTGGAAATCGGACACGTGCTGCTGGCGGATCTGATCACGCCCTGGGGCGCCGCCGATGAGCCGCTGCGCTGCAGTTTCGCGCACGCCCTGCGGTTCACCTGGCTGCACAGCATCCACGTCGCCCTGGTCGTGGTGCTGGGGTGCGCCTTGACCGCCTGGCTCGAACAGGTGCGCGCGGACCACGACAGACGCCAGGCGGCCATGCTGCCGGCCCTGCCGGCCTTCCCCGGCCCGCAGCCGGGCCCCGATGCCACCGCCGAACAGCGCCGGCAACACGAGGCGTCGCTGGCCGAATGGGAGGCTGCGATCGACGAGCGCAACCGCGCGCAGGAAGCGCTTTCCCGCCAGCGGCCTCTACTGGTTCGCTACGGCCTTCTGCTGACGACCTGGAGCTGGAACGCCGGAGCCCTGTGGCTCATGTTCACCCTGCTGCGCGCGGCAGGCACGCCGCGGGGGGTGACGCCGGTCGAACGTCCGCCGACCTGCGAGTTCTGCGGCTACAACCTGACCGCGACGCCTCTGGAGGGTCGGTGCCCGGAGTGCGGCGAGCCGGCGGCCCGTTCGCTCGGCCCCGATGTGCGCCGGGGGACGCACTGGGAGCATCGTCGCGAGCCGGGCGCCGGACGGGCATACCGGCGGACGGCCGCCCAGGCGGTATTCGCTCCCGATTCGCTGGGGCGCGCGATCCGGGTGGCGACGGCTTCCAGCGCCTGGCAGTCATTCTTCCCCTTGCATCTGCCGGCCGTGCTGCTGCTGGCCTGGGCGGCCTTCGTCGCCTGCTTCATCATCGACACCGGCAAGAGCCCTCTCACCGCGGAGGAAGGGATGATCATGTGGGCGATCGGCCCGGGCTTCGGCACGCTGGGCATCGCCGCCGTTGCAGGGCTCCAGCTCCTGGCCGCCAACGCCGTGGGCTGGGGCCTTTCGTGGTTGAACCGGCGGAATCTGCTGCCGGCGGCCATGCAGGCGGCCGCGTACCTGGGAGGCTACGCGCTGGCCGCGACGGCATTCGGCTCGCTGGCGGCGACGGCTTTCTTCTTCATCGCGGAGCACCGTCTCATCGAACCCCTGACGCGCGCATTGCGCTTCGACGCGAGCGAGGCTCTGACGGCCGCCTGGTTCGTGCTCATGGGCGCGTGGCTGTGCGGCGGGGTCTATCTGACCTGGCGGATCGCCGCGGCGGCGCGATTCGCGAACCGCTGACTGCCGGAGCCGCGACCGGCCGGGCCTGCGGAGGACCTGCGATGATCCGGGATCCCGACGAGGTCGCGCGTCGAGCGAAGGACCTCACCGAGGAGAACTGGCGGTTTCGAAGCTATCTGCAGATGCTCCGTCATCGCGGCAGGGTGAACTCGCTCGCCCGCCGCTTCGGCGAGGAGGCCGCCGCCCGGATGGACTGCACCGCCTGTGCGGCCTGTTGCCGGGACAACTGTATCCCGCTGAGTCACGAGGAGATCGAGCGCCTGGTCACGGCCCTCGGGATGAGCGTGCAGGAGTTCACCCGACGATATCTCACCACCACAGACATCGACGGCCTGCCGGCCATCGACGCCGTGCCCTGCCCGTTTCTGGAAGGCAATCGCTGCACGGTCTACGAAGCCCGTCCGGACGCCTGCCGGGGCTACCCCTACATCGGCGGCGACGTCCCGAGCCGGACCGTGGATATCCTCGAGCGGGCCGGGACCTGCCCGATCATGTTTGACATGCTGGAGCGACTCAAGGACGCCCTGGGATTCCGAGGTCTGAACCGCTAGACGGGCCGGCCCGCGGGCCGGCGCCGTCCGGTCCGCCGGGATACGGGCTCTCTCCGTGCGCTTGCCTGTGCGGGCCGGGGTCTCGTATGGTGGTGACTGGGGGAAATCAGGCCGCGGGCCTGCCCCGTCGCGCTTGCCGGAGCGCCGGCCATGATCGCCGCACCGATTCCGATCGACGAAGCCGAGCGGATCGCCGACTTGCGGGCCCTGGAGATCCTCGACACCCCGCCGGAGGACCGCTTCGACGGGCTGGTACGGCTGGCGTCGCGGCTGTTCGGCGTGCCCGTCGCCTACATCGCCCTGGTGGACGCCGACCGTCAGTGGTTCAAGGCCCGCTGCGGCCTGACCGCCGAACAGACCCCGCGCAACGTATCCTTCTGCGGGCACGCGGTGGCCGGCCGCGGACCGTTCATCGTGCCGGACGCCTCGCGCGACGAGCGCTTCCACGACAATCCGTTCGTGACCGGCGAGCCGCACATCCGCTTCTACGCCGGCATTCCGCTGGCCGGTCCGACGGGACACAATGTCGGCACCTTCTGCATCGCCGGCCCGACGCCGCGCGATCTGGACGACGCCGAGCTGGGGATGCTCCGCGAGCTGGCCGCCCTGGCTCAGGCTCAGCTGAACATGCTCGACGTCATCCGGGCCCAGCGCGAGCTGATCCGCACGAAAAACGAGCTGCTGGCGGTCAAGGCCCGGCTCGACCAGGAGCTGGCCGAGGCCGCCGAGTACGTCGGCTCTCTGCTGCCGCCACGGATGGACGGGCCGGTGCGGACCGACTGGCGCTTCATCTGCAGCTCGCGGCTGGGAGGCGACCTGTTCGGCTATCACTGGCTGGACGGGGACCGTCTGGCGATCTACCTGTTCGACGTGTCCGGCCACGGCGTGGGGGCGGCGCTGATGTCGGCCTCGGTGCACAGCATGCTGCGCCGCAAGTCGCCGACCGACGCGCTGCCCGAAGAGCCGGCCGAGGTACTGGCGGCGCTGAACCGCGCCTTCCCGATGGATGAGAACAACAACAAGTTCGTCTCCGTCTGGTACGGTGTCTATCACCTCGGCAGCCGCCTGATCCGGTTCGCCGGCGCCGGCCACCCGCCGGCCATCGTGTTCGCGCCCGGCGACCCGACCCCGCAGGTGCTCTCGGCCCCGAACCTGCTCATCGGGATCGATCCACAGGCCCGTTATACATCCGCCGAACGCGTGCTGGCGCCTGGCAGCCGGATGTATGTCTTCAGCGACGGGGTCTTCGAGGTCCAGAGGCCCGACGGCACGATGCTGGCGTTCGAGGAGCTGATCGATCTGCTGGCCGAGGAGGCCCGGGGCGACGGCTCGCGGGTCGATCGCGTCCTGCAGCGGGTCTACGCGATCCGCGGATCCTCCCAGCTGGCCGACGATTTCTCCCTGCTGGAAGTCGAGCTGCCCTGAACCTCCGGTCCGTCAGGCCGGTGTGACCGTCGGGCCGGCAGAGGCCCTGCGGCACAGGTCCGCCAGGCGTTCCAGATGGCCGCGAAGCGTATCGAGGTCCTGTCGGGCCCGGGCTCCGCCTTCAAGCACCGCGGCGGCGTCGGTGATCGCGGGGAAGCCGTAGCCACCGGCCGAACCCTTGAGCTGATGGCTCAGCCGGGCCAGGGAGGAAAGATCCTCCTGGTCCAGGGCGCGGGCGATGGCTTCCACGCGTTGCGGCAACTCGGACACGAAGGCCCGGATCAGTTCGGCCATATCGGCGTCGCCGGCCATGGTGCTCAGCAGCGGAGCCAGCGGAGCGGGCTGCGGTTCGGGAGCCTGCCGGTTCGCCAGTTGCCGGGCGACGGTCTCCAGGAGCCGGGCCTGGTCGATGGGCTTGGTGGCGTAATCGTCGCAGCCGGCCCGGATGCACTTCTCGCGGTCACCGGCCATGGCGTGGGCGGTCAGGGCGATGATCGGGCGGGTGTACCCGGCCTGCCGCAGCTGGCCGGTCGCGCCGTAGCCGTCCAGTTCGGGCATCTGCATGTCCATGAGGATGAGGTCGAACGGCCGCGAGGTCTTCTCGGCCTCCAGGGCCGCCTCGACCGCCATCCGGCCGTTCTCGGCCACGGTGACCTCGGCCCCGGCCCGCCGCAACAGGAAGGATATGAGCCGCTGGTTGTCCGGGCCGTCCTCGGCCAGCAGGATCCGGCCGTTGACGCGGATCTTCGGGGCCGCGTCGCGCGGCGCGGCGGCCGACTGGCGCCCAAGCGTTCCCAGATCGGGCTCGGCGATGCGGGCGACACCGTCCAGCGGGCCGGTCTCGACCGCCACCGCGAAGATGCTGCCCTCGCCGGGCCGGCTGCGGACCGCGATCGTGCCGCCCAGCATCTCCGCCAGCCGCAGGCTGATCGAAAGCCCCAATCCCGTGCCGCCGAACTGCCGTTTCATCGAACCGTCCGCCTGGCTGAAGGGGCGGAACAGGCCGGCCATCTGCCCGGCGGTCATCCCGATGCCGGTGTCGATGACGTCGAAACGCAGATAGGCGGCCCCGGCCCGCGGACGCCAGCCGCGGGTCTTGACCTCGAAGCCTTCATCCGCGCCGAACACCACGGCCGCGTCTCCGGCGGCAGGCGGCTCGATGAGTCGGGCGGTCAGCCGGACCTCGCCGGTCTCGGTGAACTTGATGGCGTTGCCGATCAGGTTGATCAGCACCTGGCGCAGACGGGTCGGGTCGGTCCGGACGGCTTCGGGCACCGGACCGGCGAATCCGGCCTCGAAAGCGATGGATTTGGCCTCGGCCCGTACCCGCATCAGCGACTTGACCTCGGCCACGACCTGCACCGGCGAGACGCGGCTGAGCTCCATGGCCATCTTGCCGGCCTCGATCTTGGAGAGGTCGAGGATGTCGTTGATGATCTGGAGCAGGTGCTCGCCGTTGCGCTTGATGATCGCCAGTTTCTCCTGCTGGCTGCGGCCGTAACTCTCCTGGATGAGCACGTCGGTGTAGCCGAGGATGGCGGTCATCGGCGTGCGGATCTCGTGGCTCATGTTGGCCAGGAACTCGCTCTTGGCCCGGCTGGCGGCCTCGGCGGCGGCGCAGGCCCGCTCGAGGTCGTCGGCCATGTTGAGCGAGGCCAGCCTGGCGGACTCGAGCTCGGCGGCCCGGCGGGCGAGTTCCTGGTTGACGTACTGGACGACGTCGCGCGACCGCACCAGGTCGGTGACGTCGAAGATGGTCAGCATCAGCCCCTCGAAGCCGCCGGTGCCGCGGATCGGCTGGATGCGCAGGACGACCTCGGCCTGGCCCATTTTACGCTGCACGGTGACGCCGGCGGCCTGCGGATCGCGGCGAAACAGAGCCAGCTGCTCCTCGAGGCGCTCCGGGGCCAGGGCTTCGCCCAGCTCCCAGACCGGCCGACCGTCAATCCTGCGATCATCGATTCCCAGGAAGGCGGCGAAGCGATCGTTGGCCTCGATGATCCGGCCCTCGCCGTCGGTCAGGGCGACCCCCTCCTCCATGCAGGAGATGATCGCCCGCAGCCGGCCGCTCTCGCGCAGGGCCGAAAGTTCGGCGCTGCGGCTGGCGGTGACGTCCCGCAGTCCGGCCTGGACCGCCGGGCGGCCGCGGACCGTCACCGCCTGCAGCAGCAGCTCGCCATCGAACGGCGTCCCGTCGCCCCGGACCATGCGGCAGTAGAACACGCAGGACCCCTCGACGACGGCGGTCTGGAGCTGCTGGCGGATCAGGGCGGCGGAACTGCGGCCGTCAGGCTGGCTTTCCGGGCAGAACTCCCACAGCGGCCGGCCGATGACGCTCTCTGGAGGAAGGCCCAGCAGGTCGCAGGCCCGCCGATTGCAGTCGATGCAGACATCCGTCAGCAGAAAGAAGCCTTCCGTGGAGTTCTCGAACAGGCGGCGGTACTTGTGTTCGCTTTCCTTCAACCGCGCGTTGATCTCTTCGGCCCGCTTCAGAGCCCGCTGTGCCGTCCGGCGGGATTCCAGCACGATGCAAATCATCGCGGACATGGCCACGCCCGCGACGCCGGCGGCCAGCGTGACCGGATGCAGCCCCAGAAGCAGCGTCGGGGGCTTCGCGGCGACGTGCAACAGCCAGCGGCTGGCTCCGATCCGCAGCGGGACCCGCGCGACCAGGCCCCCCCCCTGCGTCCGGGAGATGCCGGGGCCGGCCGGTTCCGCGGGCCGCACGCCATCGGCCTCCACCAGCCCGGCGAACTCCAGACCCTCGCTCTGCACGCCGGAGGCAGAATCGGTGGCCGCCGGCGCCTGAACCTGGGCGGCGTCGAGCAACGCGAAGACCCAGCCCCGCGCAGTCCGCGAATCCGAGCCCGATTCGGCGGATCGTCCGGCCGGCGAGCCGACCGGGGTCATTGCCAGCAGCCTGCAGGTCGGCGTCCCTTCAGATTCCGCGATGTCCAGCGGCACCATCAGCGGCCCGCCCGACTTCCAGGCCGCCTCGGCCGCAATCCGCCAGCGCGCGTCTTCGCGCAGGTCCCGTCCCACGACCAGACCCTCCGCGCCCGGCGGCTCCACGAACTGCGTGAGAAAGTACTCGGCCCGCCGGCCGGGAGGAATCAAGGTGGCGTCCGCAGCCCCATCGCCGCGGACTTCCGCCAGCCATTCCTCCAGCTGCGGCCCGTCGACCCGCGCGGCGTAGCCGATGCAGCGGAACGGACGCCGATCGTCCAGCACCCCGATCTGTCCGAGATAGGCCCGCCACTCGATGCGCTGCACATGGTTGCTGCTGGCGAACAGGGCGCCCGTTCCGATCAGAGAGGCCGAACAGCGGTCCAGGACGTCCTGAGCGGCCGTGCCGAGGCGGTAGGACTGGAGGGCGAAGGCCGCGGCCCGGCGGCTCTCGACCACCCGCTGGACCAGCCAGGCGGCCGAGGCCGTCCCCGCCAGCATGCCGAGCAGGACCGCGACATGCAGGCGGCCAAACAACGAACCGAATGAACCTCTAGCCTTCGACACCCGGATCTCCGCTCGGTTTCATGCCCCCTGGAAAGCGGGAGCGGAAAGCGTGCCCGTCTCGACGAACGACAGGTCGTACGGCGGCCGCATCCCGGCCCGCTCGGCCAGCTGGTTGACCTCCTGCTTGAGCTCGACCATGCGCAGCTCGCGTCCCACGGCCAGCCGGTTGAAGCGCTCGAGCTCCTCCATCGTCCGACGGATCTGCGCCTCGGCCCGACAGCGTTCGGTCACGTCGCGCACGATCACCGTGTGCGTGCGGCGGTCGCCCAGGACGACCTCGCTGACCGCCAGTTCCATCGGAAAGCGCGAGCCGTCCTTGCGCCGACCCTCCAGCTGCCGGCGGCCCCCGGGACCGGCCCCGTTCGGACACGACGCATCGGCCGCCAGGAAACCCGGCGAGCGGCCTTCCCCGTCTTCGGCCAGCAGAACCGCCGGGTCCGCCCCGAGGATCTCGTCGGCCGCGTAGCCGAAGATCTGCTCGGCGGCGCGGTTGCACGATGCCACCCTGCCGTCGCCGTCGATGGTGATGATGCCGTCGGCGGCGGTGTCGAGAATGGCCCGCGTCTGCGCTTCGCTTTCGGCCAGCGCGGCGGTGCGCTCGGCCACCTGGGCCTCCAGCCCCTGGGTGTAGTGCCGGATCATCTGGGCCATGTGGTTGAAGGATCGGGCCAGCTCGCCGATCTCGCCGATTGCGTCCTCGGGAGCCCGCTGCGAGAAATCGCCCTGGGCGATGGCCGCGGAGGTCCGGGCCAGCACCTCCACCGGCCTGACCAGCTGCCTGACGACCAGAACAGTGACCGAAACACCGACGACCATCACCACCACCGCGATCGACACGCAAGCCAGGACGTGATGACGCAGATCGGCATAGACCTTATCCAGCGAATAGGCCGCCTGTAGGACTCCGATCGGCTTGTCCTTCCGCGGCCCCGGGGGCTCTTCGACCAGCCCCAGATCGAGGTCCTCCTGCTCGGGCCAGACCGGCAGGGCAACGAACACGTGGCCGAAACGCTCGCTGACCAGAGTTTCTCCCAGCAGGCCCTTGTTCACCTCGAGGCCTTCGGGGATCCCCCCCTGCAGGCGATTCTCTCGACGGAAGGTCGCCAGAACCTTGCCCGAGTGGTCCGCGATCTCTGCGAAATCCAGTTCCTGCAGGCTCCCGGCCGCGCGAAGCAGCCGCTGGAGTGCCTCGAGGTCGTTCAGCTGCACATAGGGTTCGGCGATCTGGCTGGTGGAACCGGCGTGGACCAGCACTTTGGCGGTCGTCTCGCGCATGGAGTTGCTGTAGTATTGCCAGACCAGCGCGGTACTCAGCACCACGACCGTGCCGGCCACCAGCAGCACCGACACCGCCAGCGCCCGCCCTTTCAGTCCCAGGCGTCTACTTCCGGCCATACTTCAGCCAACCGCAAGGCAGGCCCCACCGTCGTTCGGGGGAAACCGAATCGCTTCTAAATATTCGATCAACTATCACTTATGCATCTGTCGGCCCGGCGATCCCTGCCGGCGCACCGATATGCCGGACCGCGTCGGCTCCGGGCCGAAACCTCCGAGAAAACCCGTGACACCAACTGCATAGGCGTTCATCGGCGGAACGGACCAAGGACATGGGTTATGTCCTGCCAATCGCCGGGGCCGCTCGACCTCCCCTGGATGGTCACGACCTGACGATAATCCGTCCGGCTCGTCGGAGCGGTCCGGTCGGCGCACGTCTCATAACAATCCTTGTGGATCGGTCCAGTCGCGGTGCCGATAACCTCGTTGAAGCGGTCCGCGTTACGCACGGTCCTATCAAACCCAGCACCGAGAGCGGAACCACCGACAGGCGGTTCGCGAGGCGGGTTGCGGACCGAATTGATCGGTCCGCGCGGACGAGCCGAGAGTTCGATGTCCAGGTTCCTCCCGGTCCCGGCAACGCTGGCGGTGTTTCTGGGCCTGTCGCTTCCGGCGGCCCGAGCCCAGCCGGCGGATGTGGCGGTCGTTCTGACGCCCCATAAGACGTACCAGGAAACGGCCGGCCTGATCGAGCGGGCGTTGGCGGCGGCCGGCCACCGGCCGGTGCTGGTGACCCTGCCGGCAGGCGACAGTGAGGAGGAGGGTTCCACAGAAACCCAGGCGGCCACCCAGCGGAGTCCCGACCAGGCCGATCCTCAGGCCCGGCAAGCCCTGGAATCCCTGAGCGCCGGCAAGGTCCATGTGGCGATCACGCTGGGGTCGGCGGCGTCACAGCTGGTGCTGGAGAGCGTGAACAGCATTCCGGTCATCGCCTGCATGCTGACCAACGCCCTCGATGATCCGCTGACCGCGGCCGATCATCCCCACGCCCAGCGACTTGTAGCTCTCAGCGCGGGGGTTCACCCGGCCGAACAGGTCAAGTTGATCCGCCTGATCCAGCCTTCGGCGCGCAACATCGGCCTGCCGTTCAGCGATCGCTCGCGTCGCACGGCCGAGGCGGTGCAGGCCGAGGCGAACCGTTCGGGCTTGCGGTTGACGCTGATCCGGACGGATCGTGACGCCTTTCCGCAGGCGATGGAGGAGCTGGTCTCGCGAGGCTGCGACGGGGTATTGATGATCCCCGACGCCCAGGTCTACAACCTGGCCAGCGTCAAGCGGGTACTGCTGTGGGGTATTCGTCAGAAAAAGCCGGTGTACGCCTTCTCCGAGAATCTGGTCAAGGCCGGAGCCCTGACCGCCGTGTACAGCACGCCCGCGGACATCGCGCGTCAGGTGGCCGCGCTGGTCGACCGAGTGCGTACCGAGCCGGACTTCTTGAAATCGGGCCTGCAATACCCGGACCGCGCCCGCAGAGCGGTGAACGTACGGACCGCCGAGGTGATCGGCCTGTCCGTTCCGAAGGCGGTGATGGACCGCATGGATGGGCGATATGGGGGCGAATGAGGCCTGATGACGGCCATGGGACAAGATCATGTCGAATCCGTGCCGGCGGAAAGAAGCCGGAAGGCCCCATCGCGAGACCCGGCGCACGTCGATTCCTGGGCCCTGCGTGGAGGGGCAGGTCGGCATCTGGCGCGGGCGATGTGGGTCGTGCTGAACGCGGCGGCCGCTTTCGCCGCCGCCCCGGCCGGGAGCCAGCCGGTTGAACAGGAGGCCGCCGATGCAGACGGTTCCCTGGAGGACATCGATCTGCTGACGCTGGACGTGCCGGTGGTGGTGACCGCCGGCCGGCGCGAGCAGAAGATCACGCAGGTACCGTACGCCATCTCGGTCATCACCGCCGAGGACATCCGCGCGGCCGGCGCCCGTACCGTGCCGGACGCTCTGCGGCTGGTGCCGGGCGTCGACGTGGCCGAGATCTTCTCGGGAACGACGGCGGCCTCGGTTCGGGGCAACCACGGGGCCCTGAACCGCTGGGTCCTCATCCTGGTGGACGGCCGGCAGATCTACGACCCGGTGATCGGAGCGACGTTCTGGGGAAGCTGGCCTTTCCAGCTGGAGGACATCGAGCGGATCGAGGTGATCCGGGGGCCGGGCGGCCCGGCCTGGGGGGCCAACGCCGTCCAGGGCGTGATCAACATCGTGACCCGCAAGCCGTCCGACCAACAGGGGCTCACCGTGACCGGCGGCGGGGGCTCGCGCGGGTGGAACAAAGAGCACGTCGGCTACGGCTTCAGCGACGGCAGGCTGAGCCTGCGGGTGTCCGGCGAGTACGAGGGGTTCGACGGCTTCCGCAAGGGCGGCTCCTTTCTGAGAAGGCTGGACGACGATTACAAGGCCGGGCGGGAGGCCGTCCATGCGGTCTGGGAGCTGAGTCCCGACGACACGCTGACGCTTTCGGCCGGCAGCGCCCAGGTCGACGGCGGCTACGCGACGCCGGCGGTCGCGGGATTGGGTTTCGGGGACAACCCCGGCACGCAGTCCAACTTCCTGCTGGCCAAGCTGGCCCACCGGGTCTCCGAGGACCACGAAATCACGTTGACATCGTTCTTCAATGATTTCCGGTTCTGCCCGGGGATGCGGCAGGTGGACTACCGCTACCAGCAGTACGCCTTCCAGTTCGGCGAGACGGTGAAGACCTCCGAGGAAAACACGTTCACGTGGGGCTTCGACAGCCGGGCGGACTACTATGATGCCGGCAATGCCGAGCCGTCGATGATGTCCAACGACTTCGTCGGCACGGCCCTGCTGGGTCTGTACGCCCGGGACGACTGGCAGTTCGCCCCGCAGTGGATGCTGAGCCTGGGCGGCCGGCTCGACTACGAGTTCTATGGCGGCTGGCTGCCCAGCGCCCGGGCCGCGGTGACCTACAGCCCCAACCCCACCACCGCCGTCTACGCGGCAGTCAGCCGCACCGGGCAGATTCCCACCGTGGGCTTTCGTTTCCTGGAAATGCCGGTGGCCGGGGGGCTGGGCTATGTCACCGGCCGGCGCGAGCTGCCCAACAGCACCGCGATGACCTATGAGCTGGGTTCGCGGTTCAGTCCGCTGGCCGGGCTGGACATGGACGCGGCCGTCTACTGGCAGGAGATGCAGGACATGATCGCCCTGGGGCTCGATCCCGGACCGCCGGGGCTGTTCCAGTTCTCCTACGACCGCGAATCCGACCAGTCCCTCTACGGCGTCGAGCTGAGCGCCAGATACCGGGTGAACGACCGGCTGACGCTGCTGGGCCACTACACCCTGGAGAAGATGAACTGGCGATCCGTCGAGCCGTACGTGAACATGGATCTGATCTCGCCTCCGCGGCACAAGTTCATGCTCGGCGCCCGGTACGCCCCGATCGATCCGCTGCGGCTGTCGGCCCACCTGTACTTCGTGGACCGTGTCGCGGCGCCGAACCCCGGAAACCCGCTGGTCGAGCTGGACATTCCGCGATATTTCCGGCTGGACCTGCGGGCCGAGTATGAGTTCTGGAAGGACCGGGCCACGGTGGCGGTCGGCGTGCGGAATCTGCTGGACCCCGACCACCCGGAGGGAGCCACAAGCTTCACCAACAACGCGGAAGTCCCGCGAACCGTCTACGCCGAGGTACGGATGACCTTGAAATGAGCCCGTTTCCCCGTTGGTGTCCGGACCGCGCGCCGCCCAGGCGGAACCCGGCGCCCAGGCGCGCCGCGGTCCGTGCGCTTGCGGGGCTGTTGGCCGTCGTCGTTCCGGCCCTTCCCGTCCCGTCCGCGTGGGG
>CALLOB010000038.1 GCA_938005315.1 uncultured Phycisphaerae bacterium | reverse complement strand
GACCGGCAGCATCGACCTGGCACAGGTCGGCCGGACGGTGGCCGGTGCGCGCTTCATGGGCTTCCGGGCCGGGGGCCTGGCCGGCTCCACGGGCACGACACTCGGGGATTTCGATCGCGACGGGGCCGACGACTTCATCATCGTCTCGCGCTACGGCAACATGTACCAGCGGGGCAACATCGGCTCGGCCCATCTGGTTTACGGCCGGACCGGCCGGCGTTTCGGCGGCGACATCAGCCTCAACAGCTTCGGCATTTCCTACCGGGGAGCGGCCTTTTCGATGTCGCCGGGCGGTGCATCGACCGCCGATGGCGACACTGAGGCACCGTACTTCTATCCGTCCTTCTTCGGCCCGCTGGTGACGGACGGCATCACCTCGGTGGCCACCATCGACGACGTCAACGGCGACGGCCGGCCCGAGATCCTCTTCGGAATGCCTTATGTCGAGGGCTTGTCGGACATGTACGACGACGACCCCTGCGACAAGGACGACCTGTGCTACTCGTCCCTGTGGCCCAACCCCGGCTCGGACGCCGACCCCGGCAACGACGACATCAGCGGGTTCGACTTCGAGTACGCCACGCCGGTCGGCGACGATCAGCCCGAGAGGCTCTGTCGACCGGCCTCCGAGCCCCGGACGATCAACCAGGGCTATGTGATCGTCGTCAGCAGCCTGAACAACCTCCAGGACACGGTCATCGACCTGGGGCTGGTCGGGCAGCACGACCCCGCCGGCTTCTTCAACGCCGAGAACACCCGCTTCTCCGGCGACGAGGCTCCACTGGGGGTCCGGCTCCGGGGCGGATGGTACGGCTTCGAATACGGCTTTGAATCCGACAACGGCTTCGGGCTGGTGGTCAGCTCAATGCCCGACATGGGCAACGGCCGGGCCAGCCCGCGCCGCGACGGGCTGTCGGAGTACCTCTACTCGGTGCCCTTTACCGCCGACCGCCGGGGCATGGTGATCATGGGATTCGGCGTCAATTACGAGGTCTTCGTCGACCAGGATGTCAAGTCGCTGCCGGAGTACCTGTCCACCGGGGACTGCACCCGCTTCTTGAATTACCCGACCGACCGGCGCTTCATCGGGGCTCAGGCCGGCGACGAACTCGGCTACGCCCGGGCCGCCGGCGACTTCAACAACGACGGGCACCAGGACATCCTCATGGGTGCCCCGGGGGCCGACCGGGGCGGCCGCGTCAACGCCGGCGTCGTGTACATCCTGTACGGCCGGCTGGATCTCGGCGACGCCGACCTGGCGGTCGACAATCCCCCGCGGATCGAGATCGAGGGGACCAACCGCGACGACCGCTTCGGCCAGATGCAGGTTCCCCTGGGCGACGTGGACGGCGACGGCATCGCCGACGTGGCCTTCTCCGCAGCCAATGCCGACAGCTTCGGCGGAATCAACGCCGGACTGACCTGCATCCTCTTCGGCCGCGACCACCCCATCGGCGAGGGGCCGTCCTTCTTCCGGGTAAACCAGGTCGGCACGCCGCAGCTGCCCGGGGCCTCGTTCCACGGCGCCTCGGCCGGCGATCAGTCCGGGGCCGTGATCGCCAACGCTGGCGATTTCAACGGCGACGGTTACTCCGATCTGCTGATCGTCGCGCCCAACGCGGTGACGACGGTCAGCGGCCAGTCGCGCCGGGGTCTGGCTTACCTGGTCTTCGGCGGCCCGCACCTGAGGAACAAGGCCTGGTCGCTCAGCGACATCCAGGCCGGCCTGCTGCCGGGCATCGTCTTCGCCGCCCCGTACATGGAAGGCACCGCCGACGCCGCCCCGATCGACTGGGGCGGCGCCGCCGGCGACGTGGACGGGGACGGCTACGGCGACATCCTGATCGGCGTGAGCCGCGCCGATTACGTCAACCCGCTCGATCCTAGCCAGCGCCGACCGGATGCCGGCGAGTGCTACCTGATCTACGGCAGCAACGTCAGTGGCAATCAGGTCCGTCCGTGACGGCGGCTCCGGCCGTCGTGTCGTGAAGGGCTTGCCCGCGTGACAGCCGCCTGAACCCCGCCTATTCTTGCCTGAAGCCGGGCACCGGACACGGCCCCGGCAGACGCGGCACCCGGTCGTTGCCGGGTTCGGTTCCGCTGCTCGACCTGACTATGAACGTGGTGCTCATCGGCTATCGCGGAAGCGGCAAGTCCACGGTCGGCCGGGCTCTGGCCCGGCGGCTCGGCTGGCCCTACATCGACACCGACGGCTTGGCCGAGGCCCGCTGCGGGATGTCCATCCGGGAGCTTTACGCGGACCGGGCCGAGGAGGGCTTTCGCGACATCGAGGCCGCGGTCATCGCCGAGGTCGCCGGCCTCGACCGTCACGTGATCTCCACCGGCGGCGGGGCCGTGCTGCGCGAGGAGAACGTCGCCAACCTGCGCCGCAACGGCATGATCTTCTACCTGCACGCCGCTCCGGAGGTGCTCTGGCAGCGTATTTTCGCGGACGACACCCGGCGACACTCGCGGCCGGAGACCAACGCCGCCCGCGGGCTGTCGCTGGTCCGGGAGGAGCTCAGCCTTCGAACGCCGCTCTACCGCGCCGCCGCCGACTGCATCATCGACACCACCGACCGATCGGTGGAGGGCATCGTGGCGCTCATCTTCGGAGAATCCGCGGCGCACGATCCGGCTGCCCGAGAATCCGCGGGCTGAAATACCGCCGGGACCGGCAGGGGGGGCGGATGGGCTGGCGGCATCGCGCCGGGCGGATAAGATGACGCGGGCGGATCAGGGGTCGGGGTGTCTTCGGCGACATGTCCGCCGGTCCGCCAGGAGTGACGATCATGGAATTCATCGTGCGACCCTCCCGGCTCTGCGGCGAGGTGGAGATTCCCGGATCCAAGTCCCATACCATCCGGGCCGTGGCGGTCGCGGCCCTGGCCGACGGAGAGAGCCACATCCGGTCGCCGCTGGAGTCGGCCGACACGCGGGCCTGCGTCGAGGCCTATCGGGCGCTGGGGGCGGTCATCGAGCAGAAGGTTGGAGCCTGGACGGTGCAAGGCACGGGCGGACGCATTAGAACGCCCGACAACGTCATCGACGTGCTGAACTCCGGCACCACCCTGCGGATCGCGGTCGGCTCGGCCTCCACGCTCACCAGCGGACTGGCGGTCTTCACCGGC
>CALLOB010000037.1 GCA_938005315.1 uncultured Phycisphaerae bacterium | reverse complement strand
GGCATGGGAAGCCGCTTGTCGGCCGAGATGCGGAGCGTCCCGACCGCCATCATCTGGCCGTCCGGTGCGGGAGTCCGGCGCGGCGGGGTCATGCGGATGTCCGCGTCGTTGGCGAGTTCCGCCGCCCGTGTCCGTGCCCGCTCCGATAGGTCGCCTTCGGCCTGCGACTGGAGCCGCCAGGCGATGCGCTTCACCAGGAAGTCCTTGTGGTGCGACCGCGTCTGGTCGGCGAAGACCTCGGCGTACTTGGCCCGCAGTTCCGCCACGGTCATGTGTTTCAGGACCGCGATTTCCTTGCCGACGTTCATCATGCGGCCGTCCTTTCTCCGGTTCTCGCGTGCGTTAACCGGCGTGAGGATCAGGCCGTGCGGTCGCGGGCAAGCCAAGGGCTTTCTGGGCAGATTCTGCGGATTCCCGCGGCGAAACATGTCCGCCGGACATGTCCGATGTGGCCGCGAGTTGCGGCCGGGTGTGGAGCCGCAGCAGCCCGGCAGCGAGGATGGCGGCGACTTCGTGGAGGCGCTCTTCGGGGGCCAGCGGAACATCGGTCGTGTGCATGGGCACGCTCCTTCGGGAAGCGCCCACAACGACCTCCGCTGTGCGGCCGGCGCGTTGTCCGGCGGGCCTGCCTGCCGCGACGCCCGCGGCGCAGGCAGGTTTCTCTCTACTGCATACGTACCCGCCGGAAGTTCGAGATGACGGATTGGGGCTGCGGTTTGGACGGGGTTGTTAACCTAGAGAGGGCTGTGAACCGGAGAATCCGTGAGTTTTGGCGCTCTGTTTTGGGGTGCGAAAGCAACCATGATGGTTGCCCTCGCGCCCCAAACTCTCGGACTCGAACCGGAGAAAACGGCGTGGTGCCGGGGTGCGTTCGTAAGCCTTTGCGGTCAACGGTTTATGCAAGAACGCCGAGGACTCTCGCCCTCGGCGTTCTGCGTTAACCCAAGGGGCACGGAAATGCCCCGTTATTTTTATGGCTCCCCGAGTAGGACTCGAACCTACAACAACCCGGTTAACAGCCGGGTGCTCTACCATTGAGCTATCGGGGATCGGTTTTCCGAGGGGAATCCCCTCGCCGTGCATAAGTCTACCGTATGATCGGCCGGAGTCAACCACCTGGCGGGGAAAAGCCGCCGCCAAGGCTGTTTTGGGGCCGGCCGAGAGGCCGGAGGCCGGCCTGGGGGCGCGGAAGCTTCGGCTTATCGGGCAGTTGCGGCCCTTCGTTCCAGGTCGGGGATCGCCGCGGGCGGCGTGTAGCCGGCCGCGGCGCGCAGACGTAGATTCGCCTCGCGACGGTGGTCTGGGGCCGACGGCGGGCCGGTAGAAAGCTGGCGGCGGTTCAGCCGTTCGGGAGGTGGTTCAGGCCCGCGCCGGGGGGTCGAGCACCTGCTGAGGGCAGGCCAGGACGGCCCGCACCCCCCGGCGGGCGGCCAGGATACCCGCCAGCGCGCCCACGAGCAGCAGGTCGGCGCTCCCCAGTCCCAGGAGGTACCGGGCGACGGCCCCGGTGCCGAAGCCGTAGCTGTGCAGCCCGGTCCCCAGCACGAAGTTGACCCCTACATAGGTCATCATCACCAGCCAGAACGCCAGGGCACTCCTGGCGGCGGTGGCGAACGGGCCGCGGGCGACGGTGAACAGGGCTACCGCTGGAACCGCCACGAAAGGCCAATGTCGGGCCGCCTCCACCTCCGACAACCGGCCCTGGACGACGGCCAATACCGCGAGCGTCAGCACAGCCCCGGCCGCCAGGTAGCCGGCCGGGGGCAGGCGGTGGTCCAGTCGGGCATGCAGGATGGTCAGATAGGCCAGGAATGCGATGAGCGACCAGACCTCCTTGGGATCCCAGCCCCAGTAACGCCCCCAGGAGGACGCGGCCCACATGCTGCCGGTGACGATGCCGGCGCCCAGGAGAAGCGTGCCGACGCGCAGGTAGCGCAGGTGGGCCTCGGCCAGCGCGGCGATCAGCCGTTCGCGGTCCGGCGCCAGGGCCATGACCGCCATCTGGGCGTGGGCGATCAGCATCGCCAGGGCCAGCACCGCGTAGGCGGCCATGATGCCGGGCACGTGGATGGTCATCCAGACGGTATCCATCAACACCGGCGCGATGGGCCGCACGAACGGGTCGAGCGGCAGCACATCCGCCAGGAACAGCGACACCGCCCCGACCAGCGCGGCCGTAAGGGACACGAAGCGGTTCTGTCGGAGGGCTGCGGCCAGAACCACAAACAGTGAGGCTCCCCATGCAAGAAAGAGCAACGATTCATACATATTGGCCGCGGGGATCCGGCCGGCGATCCGCCAGCGTATGGCCAGCCCGGCGGTCAGAACCACGAATCCGCCGACCGAAGCCACCATCGCGGCCGCATCGGCCGATCGGCCGGGCCGGGCCGCCGCGACGACCCAGAGCAGCAGCGCGACCGCCAGCACGATCCAGCCCGTCCGGAAGGGCTGCAGGCGGTTGTAGAGCAGTTCGATGCGCATCTGGCGTTCCGACGGCCGAAAGGGGGCAGGCAGGGCGTCCAGCGCGGCTTTCAGTTCGCCGGCCGCGGTGTCCAGGATCGCCTGGTCGCGGGACAGAAACGCGGCGGCAAGAAGGTCCCAGGCTCGCGTCACCGCCTCGGGTGTCCGGGGCTGTCCCTGCTCCGGGCGGTCCACGGTCCACCAGCGGGCCTGAGGATCGGGCCCGGCCGGGAGGGGCCTGATCACCTCGCCGGCGAAGACGCGATGGAGCGTCTCGAGGCGCTCCATGATGTCGTTGACCTTCGATTCCAGGGGATTCAGTCGCACGGGACCCTGGCGGCGTTCCATCTCCGCCGCGAGCTTCATGAGCGGCTGATGACCTGCCAGTTCGGCGAACGAGAAGGCCAGGCGATCGGAGGGCAGCCCGAGCTCCCGCCGCAGTTCAACCGAGGCGATGCGGATCAGCGGCGCGGCACGCCACCGGTCCGATTCCAGCGTCCAGGCCAGCAGAAGCAGGACCGGATCGCGGCCCTGGAAGCGGGTCGTGCCGGTGACGCCGTGCACCACATCGCGGGCCAGCGTGTCCAGGGGCATCCATCGGCCGTCATGCTGGACGACAACGGCCCGCAACGCCTCGGGGCAGCGGTCCAGAAGCAGCACCGGCTCACTGGCGGCGGGCCCGTCGGGCTGCCCGGAGGCCAGCGATACGACCACGGCACAGATCAGGCGGTTCATGAGCGGCCATCGGCCGGAGAGGCCGCCTCCGTCGAGGCCGTCGAACCGAGCGTCTGACGGCGCAGAAGTCCGATGAGCATGCCGGCGATCATGCCCAGGTAACCGGCGAAGGCCACGGGTCGTCCGGGGTCCCACGACACGCTCAGGGTACTGGTGAAGGGCCGGCCGTCCTGGCCGCCGCCGTAGCCGGACTGGAAGAAGCTGTAACCTCCGTGTTCCGCAGGGTGGTTCATGCTGACAACCACCTCCGGCTGGTCGCCGCGGATGGGATCGGCGATGGCGATGCGGCTTTCGAAGGCCCGCGGCCGGCTGCTGCCGGGGTAGGTGCGAACCTGGAACTGCCGCAGAGCCACATTGAAGCCCAACGGTACCTGGCGGTCGGTGTAGACGAGGCGATAGTGCCGCGGTCCGATGTCGAGATGCTCGGGTGCGTATTTGCGGACGGTGATTTCGCGCGGGCCCTGGGGCGTGGTGACGGACAGCCGCAGTGCGGGTACGGGATCGGGGCGCGGCGGCCTCACCTCCTCGATACTCGTTTCCAGGCGAGCCTGCTCGACCGAGCGCGTGACGCCGAGGCGCAGTTCCGGCCAGGGGGTCGGCACCATCCGGCCCTCGGCCAGCGGCTCGATGCGGACCTCCCGCGTGCCCGTGGTGAACCGCGCGAAGAGGCGTTTGTCGGGGCCTTGCAGAATCTCGATGGGCGTGGAGGGAGCGGTGGTCGGCGAGGCGATGAAGCGGAGGCGCACCGGGAGCCTCTCCTCGCGACCGTGCATGGCGTCGAATTCGGGGAAACGGGCGAAGACCCAGCGGCGTGTCGGACCGTCGGGTCCCAGGATTTCGACCTCCACGGCCGGGTTCGCCGGCCCGTCTCCGCCGTCTGCGACCTGGCGATCCTCGCCCACGACGGCGTGCGGCAGGTAGCGAAGCACCTTGACGGCCCGGCCTGACCGGCCGAGCGGGATTGCTGCGGACATGTATTCTTCTACCGCGCGTTCGACGGTCTGTTCGTCGCACTCAACGCGCAGGACGCCGGCGGAGGTCGGCCCGGTCGTATCCTCGCCCAGCAGCCGGGCCATCTCGCGTTGGTCGTCGATCCGGCGGTAAGCCACGGGCAGGCCGCCGGAGGAGTCCGCTTCGTCGGCAAAGATCCACACCGAGGAGGATTCTTCCCGGTGCTCGAGCGTGACTTCCAGCGCCGGCCGGCTGGAGGCCGGGTCCTGGAGTACCCGCTCAACGGTACGGCTGTCGGCCAGACGGCGCGCCACCGACAGCCGCGATCCGGAGCCGTCGGGTGGCCCGCTCGGGATGAGATCGACGGTTCGGGCGCGCGACGCGCCGGCCGGCAGGGGAACCTCGGCGATCACCGCGGTTTCCGACTCGACGCGCAGCAGCTCCTGGTCCACCACCAGGCGATCGGTGCTCGTTCCCTCCGCCAGTGTGATCTGGCCGCGGATGCTCCAGCCCCAGGTCATCACCGCGCCGAGCAGCACGACGATCACGGAGGCGTGGGTGACCAGAAAGGCGGTCCGGCGTGCGGGGCTCGCCCGATGGCCCGCCAGGCCGGCGGCAAGGTTGATGCCCAGCAGCGCCAGCAGGCCGGCGAACCAGGGCGAGCCGTAGAAGGCGGTCATGGCCGCTTCACTGCCGGCGACGGTCTCATAGACCGTCGCCGCGGCCATGGCGGCCGCCAGCAGCATGAGCAGAAGGCAGCCCAGGAAGGTCGATGCCAGGAAACTCGAAAGCGATGAAAGCAGGGGCATGAGCAGGGTCAACGTCTGCCGCCGCGCGCCGCGATCTGAGCCGGTGAGCCCCCTGCCCGCCAACGGGTGCCGGCACGGCCGTCGGTTCGCGCCGTGGCACGCCGCCGGACTTGCCGCCCCTGACGCCCAGGGGGCCCAAGCGGCGCCGTTTTCTGCAGCAGGCACGCCGCGCGCCAATCGTGCGCCTGGCGCATGATAGCCGCCCGAGGGGCAAAAGCACAGTGCCCGGGGGAAAGGACGTGGACACTGCTCTCCAGAGGGTGTGTGATAAGCTCAGGAATCCGGGTTTTCCCATTGCCTCTTGTCGCCCGGCCGAGGTGGCGGAACGCCGCCGGAGGGTTCCGGGGGTATCCTTGCGCACCGCCCTGTCAGGGGGGGCCGTGCAGGGGTGTGTTTGCCAGCTGTTCCACGGGCAGCTAAGCTCGTGGCATGCGCGGAACTCTGAAACCAGGCCCCGTTATTGCAGCCCGTGCCTGCGTGCTGGCTGTGCTGTTGCCGGCCTGCACCGAGGGCGACAAGCCGGCGCCACCCATCCTGCTGAACTTCCACGCCATCGAGGAGGGGCGGGCCTATCGTTCGCCGCAGCTCTCGGGAGAGGCACTGGCCTGGGTTGTGGACAGGTACGGCATTCGCACGGTCGTCAACCTGCGGGGGGCCAATCCCGACCAGAAGTGGTACCGCGACGAGGCGGCGGTCTGCCGCGACAAGGGTGTTGCCCTGGTCGATCTGGCGTTCAACTCGCAGCAGCTGCCGGCTCCCGAGCTTCTGGCGCAGCTCATCGAGACCCTTGCGCAGGCCGAACGGCCGATCCTCATTCATTGCCAAGGAGGGGCCGACCGGACCGGAGCCGCCGCCGCCTTGTACCGCATGACCGTGCTGAAGCAGTCCCGCGAGCAGGCCATGGCCGAGCTCTCGGTGGATTACTGGCACAGCCGGGCCAAAGCCCCCTGCATGGACCGGCTGATCGAGATCTTCGAGCCGGCCGAAGGATGGCTCGAGCGCTATGCCACGACGTATCAGCAGATTTCCTGCAGGCCGGGTACCGCCCCGGTGGACGCCGCCGGCCAGGAGCGTTAACCTGCGGATCAACGACGGCGGCGTGCGGTCCGGGCGGCCGGAACGCGTCCGACGATTCAACGGGTTGTTGACGCGATGCATCCAGACCTTTTCACCGTGCCGGGCATCGGGCTGACCATTCCGAGTTTTGGGGCCATGGTGTTGGTCGCCTTCCTGGCCGCCACTTTCACGGCCTTCCAGCGGGCCAAGAAGCTCCGGGCGGACCCGGACGTCATTCTGAACCTGGGCTTTCTGATCCTGATCTTCAGCACGGTCGGCGCGCGGGCGTTTTACGTCATCCATTACTGGGAACAGTTCGAGGCCAACCCCCGTGACATATTGGACCTCCGCGGGGGCGGTTTCGAGTTCTACGGCGGCTTCCTGGGCGCGTTCGCCGCCTGCTACCTGTACATCTGGATCAAGGGGCTGTCGCGGCGGATGTACGCGGACATCCTGGCTCCGTCGCTGTTGCTGGGGATGGGCATCGGGCGGATCGGCTGCCTGCTTTTCGGATGCTGCTGGGGCGGGCCGTGCCCGGCGGAGCTGCCCTGGGCGGTGCGCTTCCCTTACAGCAGCCCGGTGCAGCTTCAGGCTTGGGAGCACCGCCAGGCCACGCTGCCGGCCAGGCTGATCCTGGTGGACTCGGTGGGGCGCGGCTCGCCGATCCCGCGCAAGCTGCTGGACCTGAGCCTGGAGGACCTCAAGAAGGCGGCCGAGCGGGCCGAGGAGGCGGTGAGCAAGGCACGGGCTTCCGGTCGACCCGATCGCGTGGCGGCCGCCGAACGCCGTCGCGACGCCGTGGCCGACGCCCTGCGCCCGCTGCTGTTCCACTACGCGGTTTTCAATACCAGTCCGTCGGAGCTCGCGCAGCTGGTCCGGGAGCCGCGTTTCCGCTCGCACCCCGTCCATCCCGCGCAGCTCTACTCGGCCGTCGGGCCGATCCTGCTGTCGTTCCTGACCACGGCCTGGCTGCACCGCCGCAAGCGTCACGGGACGGTTTTCGTGCTGGGCTTCATGCTTTATGCCGTCGAGCGCTTCGTCGAGGAGGCGATCCGCGTCGACAACCCGCAGGACACGTTCGGCCTGACGGTTTCGCAGGGCATCAGCATCGGGGTGTTCGTCTGTCTGGGGATCGGGTGGTTGATTCTGCTGAAGATGCCTCTGCGGTCTTCGCGGAAGGCGGTGGCGTGCCCCCGGAGCGTTCCGTCCGCGCCGGCGACGCTTCCCCAGGCTTCCTGATGTCCGCGCCCGGCGGTCAGCCGGCCAGCGACCACTGGTGGGGCATCAGGCGAAAAGGCTTGCGCACGGCGGCGATCGGCTCGCCGAGCTGTGTGATATTCGCCTCGCCGATCGGGCCGAAGACCCCCGCGGCCATCCGCAGGTAGTCCACCGCTTCCGGCCGGACGCCCATGATCCGCGCCGCCGTGGCGTCCACCGCCGGCAGGTTCGATCCCATCACCAGCACCCCGGCCTCGATGCCCGTGCCGCGCACCGGCCCGTCGCCCTCCAGACCGACCACGCCGTCGATGATCGCGTAGTCCGCCTGGAGGGTGTGCATGAAGTCGACGACCGCGTGGTGCAGGTTGCGGACGTGGAACTGGTTGCGCGGCCAGCCGTGGGCCAGCCCCGAGAGCATGCCGAAGTGGTTCTTCATCGCGAGGCTGACGCCCGCCCAGTGGTGGGTCTTCATCTTGGGCATCGAGACGACGACGTCGGCCTCCAGCACCGGCCGGGCGTAGTACAGCGTCCGCAGGTCGCCCATCAGCCCGCCGGCGTTGGGCACAGCTGCCAGATCCGCGGTGCTCAGATCCACGAAGGTCAGGTTCTGCTCGTCCAGCATCCGGGCCAGGCCCACGGCCTCGACGATCTCCCAAGCGTCGCGTTGCAGCGCCGGACCGTCGGCGACGATGACCTCCGCGGCGCCGCGTCGCCGGAAAGCCTCCGCGGCGGCCAGGATCGCGGCCGGGTCGGTGACGATCGGCCGATTATCCCGCGGCAGGTCCACGAGGTTGACCTTGAGGAGCACGCGTTTGCCGGACACGTCCGGAGGCTCGATGAGATCCAGACCGGCCTCGATCGCGCCCAGGAGGCTGGATTCGTCGTACGAGGCCCGCAGGATGGCGGCCTCGGACCGCCAGCCGCCGTCGCTGTAGAGCACCCCGGCGCAGCCGGGCATCGCGGCGGCCGCGGCGGTGCCGGCGGCGGCCTTGAGGAAGTCGCGCCTCCTGATCAGGGCATCGCGATGTCCGTGTGTCCGGTCCATGAATGTCCGGTTCATGGATGCTCCCAGTCATCCCGCGACGGCCAGCGGGTGTCCGGTGCGCGGAGCGATCCCCAGCAGGCACAGGACCCTGCCCAGCACGCTGCACCGGTGCATCGGCACCGCCTCCCACGCTGCCTGCACGTCCGTCGTCCAGTCTTCCCCGTCCGGCCCGCAGATCGTCGCGGCGACGGCCGCCCAGCCCAGGGAGACCGGCGACCGGACGCGGCCGCGTTGTGACCGCAACCAGTCCAGGGCCGCCTGCGTGGTGCCGTCGGGTTCGTCGGCCAGGGCCAGCAGGGCCAGGGCCGTAGGTACGATCGTCGGATACATGGGCTCGCCGAGCACCACCGCCTCGCCGTAGTTCCAGCCTCCTCCGGGCAGCGCCCGGTTGCGCAGCAGGGCGGCTCCCTGTCGGACGCGGGACTCGCCGCCGCGGCCGATGGCTTTGAGGAAGATCATGGCCATCGCCGTGGGTTCGACGAATCCGACATCGGCCATCGTCCAGGGCCAGCCGGGGATGGACGTGTCGGTGGCATAGAGCCAGGGCGTGGTGTTGACGAAGGTGTGCACCGGCGCCGCGAGCATCGCTTCGGCGGCGGTCTGGACCGACGGTCCGGCGGCGCCCGCCCGATGGAGAGCCAGCGCCGCCAGCGGGGTGGTCCAGCTGCGATCGCCGTGGGTCGCCGAGGCGGCGAAGAAACCGTCGGCCCTCTGCCTCGCGGCCAGCCACGCGCAGGCCGACTGGACGGCCGGATCCGCGGCGCGGTGGGCGAGCAGAGCCATGACCAGCAGCGCCGTGGGCTCGGTGGCGGAAGACCAGCCGCGTTCGTACGGCAGGCTCCCGTCGACGGCCAGGCTGCCGAGAAGCTCCTCGAGCGCCGTGTTCGTCCAGGTTGCTGCGTCCATCCGCCTGCCGCCCGCCGTCCGCGGCGAAACCCGGCCTTCGGCCGCCCGGGCCACGTCGCCCTGCCATTCTCGAAGGGTTTCGTGCCGGCGTCAATCGGCGACCGGCAGGCCGGCTCCCCCGGTTGGCGGTTCGACCAGGCC
The DNA here is from genome assembly GCA_938005315.1 of uncultured Phycisphaerae bacterium. Lineage (GTDB taxonomy): Bacteria > Planctomycetota > Phycisphaerae > UBA1845 > PWPN01 > CALLOB01. The sequence continues at coordinate 62,068 of CALLOB010000037.1, read as the reverse complement.
GGTCGAATGCCGCAGGCGCCCGTTTGAGGGGCGCGGCCACGGGTGAGCATCGGGCCGATTCAGACGACGGTCAAGGCCTCGCCGGGCCGGGATAAATGCGGAGATCAGGGAGCTCGCGCTCGAAAATCCAGGGGCAGTCGCGGCGTTCGCGGCGGGTCATGCGGGGTGGAGCGGAAGTCGCGCGAACAGGCCGGCGTGCCCGCCGAAGCCTTCGTGAACGCGCGCTGTTTCATGTCGCATGATTCAGCCGCCGCATTATGGATTGCAACTTGCCCCCCTCAGGGGGACAATCTCGGGCGTCCCGTGGGGGTTCATGCCGTCGGGGGATCCGGGCGGCCCCAGACTTCCGGCTTGCCGTCGCTCGCGAAGAAGGAGGGTCCAATGCGGTTTACACGTTCAGCGGTTCGTAGCCTGTTGTGGCTGTGGATCGCGCCGGTGGCATTCGCCCAGGTTCGCCAGGAGATCCGGTTCCCCGACGTCAGGGGTTACCGGACGCTGAAGTGCGATTTCCACATGCACACGGTGTTTTCCGACGGTCTGGTCTGGCCGACGGTTCGCGTCGATGAGGCCTGGCGACACGGGCTGGACGCCATCTCCATCACCGACCACATCGAGTACAAGCCGCACAGGGACGACGTCTCCACCGACCAGAACCGGCCGTTCGAGCTGGCCGCGGCCCGGGCCCGCGAGCGCAACATCATCCTGATCCGCGGGGCCGAGATCACGCGTGAAACTCCCCCGGGCCACTTCAACGCCATCTTCCTTCGCGATGTGGCTCCCCTGGACGTGAAGGACTTCTTCGAGGTATTCCGGCAGGCCGGGGCCCAGAAGGCGTTTGTTTTCTGGAACCACCCCGGCTGGAAGGGGCCGCAAGCCGGACGGTGGACCGACGACCACGATCGTATCCACGCCGAGGGTCAGCTCCACGGCGTGGAGATCTGCAACGGCGATGCCTGGTATGAGGACGGCCACCGTTACGCGGTGGAGAAGAACCTGGTGCTCATCGGCGCCTCTGACGAACACGGGCCCTTCGGCGACCGTCCCTGGACGGCCACAGAGCACCGCACGCTGACGCTGGTGCTGGCCGGGGAACGCAGCGAGGAGGGGATCCGGGAGGCGCTGTTTGCCGGCCGCACGCTGGTCTGGAGCCAGAACCGTCTGTTCGGCAGGCCGGATAACCTCATGGCCATGTTCGAGGCGGCGGTGGAGATCCGCGCTCCCCATGCCCGCGGCAGGGACGAGATGATCGCCGAAGCGGTCAACCATTGTGCACTGGACCTGGAGCTCGAGAAGGTCTCCGGGGCGGGACCTTCCAGGATCAGGTTGCCGGCCGCCGCCTCCACGCTGATTCGCCTGCCGGATCCAAAGGGCGAAATACCTTCCCCTCCGGTGTATCGCGCGACCAACATGCTGGCCGCGCCCGGCAAGCCGCTGGAGGTCGCGCTGAAGGTGCCGCAGTCGCAGCCGGGGTGAGGCGATGGACAACGCCGGCCGCGAGCCCGCGAAACCGGCCCGGCGCATTGCGGGCATCGTGCGCCGGCTGAAGGCGGTGTACGGCCCGTGCCGGCCGCCGCGCCGCCAGAGGCCCCTGGACGGTTTGATCCGCACGGTCCTCTCGCAGCACACCAGCGATATCAACTCGGACGCGGCTTATCGCAGCCTGCGCCGGACCTTCCGGACGTGGCAAGCCTGCCTTGACGCCCCGCCGGCCGCCGTGGAGGATGCGATTCGCCGGGGCGGTCTGGCCCGCCGCAAGACCCGGATCATCCGCGGGATTCTCCGGCGTATTCATGCGGAACGGGGGTTGCTGTCGTTGGACTTTCTGGCGCGGTGGCCGACCGAGCGGGCCCGCGAGTACCTGCTGGCCATGCCCGGCATCGGCCCCAAGACGGCCGCCTGCGTGCTGCTTTTCTGCCTCGGCCGGCCGGCGCTGCCGGTGGACACGCACGTGCACCGCGTGGCACGGCGGCTGGGCCTGATCCCCGCTCGGACCACGCCCGAGCGGGCCCACGAACTGCTGGCGGCCGCCTGTGCGCCGCGTCTGGCGCATGCCTTCCACGTGCTGCTGATCCGCCACGGGCGGGCGGTTTGCCGGGCGGCCCGGCCACGGTGCGAAGTCTGCCCTCTGGCCTCGACGTGCCCCTCGGCCCGACCGCCGGTCAGTTCGCGCAGTAGGGGTCGCCCTCGACGCCGGGGGCCGTCATGCAGCCCAGCATGATCTGCAGGTCGGAGGCGTCGACGTCCTGGTCCTCGTCCAGCCGTGCGCCCTGGCACTGCGGGTCGAGCTGCGGCACGGTGGCGCCCGTGATGCAGACCTGGAAGCGGCCGAAGTCCGCCTGGTCGACGTCCCGGTCGCCATCGAAGTCGCCCGGCACCGGCAGCGGGCCGGACACGCTGAGCATCGCGAGGTCCGACACCGCCGTGGAACAGGCATCCTGGATGACACAGCGGTACGCCCCGGCCTGCGGGCCCGAGACGTTGCTGATCGTGAGCGTCGGGGTCGTGCAGCCGGAATAAGGGCCGCCGTCGACCAGGTCGGCGCCGTCCATCTGCCAGCGGTAGCTGAGGCTGCCGAGGCCGCTTGCGGCCACGGTGAAGACGACGGTCTCGCCCGGATCGGCACTGCGCGACTGGGGATGCTGGGTGATGACCAGAGCGCCCAGCGACAGCGCCGCCGTGCCGGAGAACGTGTTGCCGCCGGGGTTGCGCACCACACAGCGGTACAGGCCGACGTCGGAAGCCTGCACGCCGCTGATCGTCAGGGTAGGGCCGGTCGCGCCGCTGACGCGCCCCCCGTCGGTCAGAGCAACGCCGTCCTTCTGCCAGCGATACGTCAGCGGGCCGTCGCCGGAGGCGGTGACGGTGAACTGGGCGGCGGCACCGTCGCAGACGGTCGTCGCGGCCGGCTGCTGGCTGATCGTCGGCGGCTGAAGGCCGGAGCGGAACTCCCACTTGACCGCATCGGCATAGAAGCTTCCGCTGACGTCGATGTTCAGGTTGCTCACGTCCACCTGACCGGCGTCGGTGCCGGCGCTGAAGCGGTAGGTGCCCAGCGGCTGCCAGACGTTGGCCGTGGCCGCCTGGTCGACGTTGACGTCGGCGCTGCCTCCGGCGTGGGTCACGCGGTGCAGGATCGGGCTGCGGCGGTTGCTGCCGGCGCCCCAGGTGGCGAAGACCTCGTAATCGCCGAAAGCCGGCAGGTCCGCGCTGAAAATGCCGTGCTTCTCGCCGGCCACGGACCGGTAGGTGCTGCCGTAACGCGAGCCGATGCCCGGCGTGGTTCCGGCGGCGGTGCTCTTGGCCGACGAATCGGCCAGCACGCCGGCTTCGGAGTATTTGTGCCGGTTCTGGCCGCCGGCGCGACTTTCGACCACGAAGATGTTGGGCACGACGGTCAGAGCGGCCTCGGCCGAAATCGCGGTTCCATGGGCGTTGGTGACCACGCAGCGGTAGTTTCCCTGCAGGGATGCGTCCGCGGCCGAGATCTCCAGGACGGGCGTGGCAGCCCCGAACAGCTTCGTTCCATCGCTGAGATCCACGCCGTTGCGCTGCCAGCGGTAGGACAGCGGCGGTCCGCCGGTGGCGGTCACGGTGAACGTCGCCGATGCACCGTTCGGAACGGTCTGAGCCGTCGGCTGACCGGTGATGGCCGGAGCGTCCGGGTTGGCGGATGCCACCTGGATATTCCGGCTGACCGTCGGACCGAACCAGGTGAAGCCGTCGCGGACCATCCGCCAGTCGGTGAGATAGGTGCCGGGGGTGGTTGGCGCCGTCAGCGTGAAGGTGAAGGTCTGGCTCTGGCCGGTGCCGACTTCGCCGGTCACCGGGACCCGGTTGAAGGCCGTGAACGGGTCGCTGTCGCCGACGGCCCCGAGCCGGTAGCCGCGGGCATCGGTCCAGAGCACCCCGCGGTTCCGCATCGTCACGGTGACCTGCACGCTCTGGCCCGGCTGCATCGTCGTCGGAATGGTGTCGCCGACGACCTCGGACGAGTAAAAACCGTACGTCGGGGTCGTTCCGAAGTAGTCGCAGACGCCCTTGTACGCGCCCCACATGGTGGCCGAACGGAAGAAGTTGTCCCGCAGGTAGACGGCGTCGCGGTCGCACGAATCGTGGAAGGCCAGTTCGATCAGGATCGCGGCCCGGTCGGGAATCCGCGTCTCGGCGAAGCTGCCGTTGGCGTCCAGGGCTCCGCGATCGTACCACGTCGCGTCGGTGTAGTGGTTCCGGATGATGCTGACGATGGCGTTGTTGACGGCCCGGGCGGCGTTGCGGCTGATCGTGCCCCAGGGGGCGTGCTCCGTGCTGGTGTCGTAATAGGTGCATGTTCCGTTCGGGCAGTTCGTGCCGTAACAGTCGCCCGCGTAGGCGTTGGTGTGCATCGAGATGTACAGGTCGGTGTTGTCGTAATCGCTGGCCAGCGGCCGCGAGCGGAGGCTGTCGTTGCCTTCGTGGGCCCCGCTGCCCAGCACGCAGTCGCCGGTCCAGCTGGCGTAGACCCAGCAGGGGTATCCGATGTGCTGGAGCCAGTACGAGGCGCTCATATACCACCACGGATCGCCGGTCAGCGGGTAATTGCCGTAACTCTGATTGATGCAGCGGTAGTTCTTCGTGATCGCCCCGTCCTGGACGAGGAATGCGTCCAGGTAGATCACCAGATCCACGTTGTGCAGGTCCTCGCGGCTCAGCGGCGGGCAGTTGACCGATCGCTCGTAGCCCCAGCCGGTGCCGGTCCAGACCCGCCCGTGCCCGGGCGACAGCGAGATCTTGCGACCGGCCAGGGCGGTGCCGGCAGTCGTGATCGGGGGCGGCTCGGCCATGTCCTTGCGCGGCTGGATCCGGGGAGCCGGCGGAAGATACTGCCACAGCGGCGTGCCCCCGGCGGTCAACATCACGCTCCGCTCGAGGCCGAACGGCGTCAGTGTCCAGACGACCTGCTCGTAAATGGCCTGCAGTGTCAGATCATCAAGGCCGTCAGCCACGATGTCGAGGGAGAAATCGACCTTCACGCCGCCGGGGATCACCTCAAAAGCCAGAAGCAGCGTTCCGGGCGGAATCGCCGAATCGATGCCCGCGGCCCGCTCATCGGCCGTCGGCCCGGCCGCCAGGGCCACCAGCGCCGCCTGGGCTGAAGCCTGGCCGGAGGGTACCTCCCGGGCGACGATGAACAGCCCTCCGTCGAGACGGAAGGCCACCTGCACGAAATCGGCCATCGCTACCGCCGGCAGTAGGACGGCCAGACCGATCACCGCCAGTCTGAAGACCACTCTTGAAGTCATGGATCCTGCTCCCTGTACGTTCCGTCTGCGTGGATGTGCTTGAGTTTTCGCCCGTCCCGCCCACCGGACGCTGAAGGACGCCAGCACGGGCCGTCGAGGCCGCCTGCATCGTGCCTTCGGAAAAACGCCATCCGGGCGGCAAAGAGTGCCGGGCACCGTACCGCTTGATATCCATTCTAACCGCCCCGGCTGGCTCTTGGACGTAAAAAAACGGCTAAGCCGACGCAGGAAAGGCGGCCAAGCGGGATCAACCCGGCATATCGCGCGACATGGCCCATCATCGCGCGATATAGCCTGTTCAGAAACCCGGCAATCTGGCGTTCATGCCCGATTGGGTTCATCATGAGAGCATGATCCGATCCACGATATGCGCTTCCGGTGTGGTTCTGGGGGTTGCCGGTCTGCTGCTGGCCGGCCAGCGGTATGACGTCCTGATCCGTAACGGGCTCATCCACGACGGCCTGGGGGGCGAGCCGTTTCCGGGCGCCGTGGCGGTCGACGGCGATAACATCGCCGCGGTGGGGTCCCTTCCGGAGGCGACCGGCCGGCTCGAGATCGACGCGGCCGGGCTGGCCGTCGCTCCGGGCTTCATCAACATGCTCAGCTGGTCGAACGAGTCGCTGATCCACGACGGCCGGGCGCTCAGTGCCGTGCTTCAGGGCGTGACGCTGGAGGTCATGGGCGAAGGCGTATCGATGGGGCCGTGGAACGACCGGATGAAGGCCGAGGAACGCGACCCGGGTGAGGACGGCTTCGAGATCGCGTGGACGACGCTGGGGGAGTACCTGCAGTACCTCGAAAAACGCGGTGTCTCGGTCAATGTCGCCTCGTTCGTGGGTACCGGGACGGTGCGGCGCCACGAACTGGGCCACGAGGCCCGCAAGCCGACGGCCGAGGAGCTCGAGCGCATGCGGGCCCTGGTCCGCCAAGCCATGGAAGAGGGGGCGATGGGGGTCTCCTCGGCGCTGATCTACACCCCGGGCGCATTCGCCGACACCGAGGAGCTGGTCGCCCTGGCGGAAGTTGCGGCTGAATACGGCGGCATGTACATCTCGCACATCCGCGGCGAGGGGGATCATCTGCTGGAGGCCGTGGAGGAGTTTCTGACCATCGTCCGCCGGGCGAAGGTGCGCGGCGAGATCTACCACATCAAGGCCGGCTGGGGCAACTGGGAGAAGTTCGACGAGATGGTGCGCCGGATCGAGTCCGCCCGGGCGGAGGGCCTCGCGGTGACTGCGGACATGTACCCCTACCATGCCAGCGCGACGGGCCTGGACTCGGTCATGCCCGCCTGGGTGCGTGAGGGCGGCCACCAGGCATGGGTCGAGCGGCTGAAGGACCCTGCGGTGCGCGAGCGGGTCAGGGCGGAGATGGATCTGCCCGGGGCGGTCGGGCCCGACCGGGCCGGCGCGGGTACGCGCGTCCTTCTGACCGGCTTCAGGAATCCGGCGTTGCGGCCGCTGGCCGGCAAGACGCTGGCGGAGGTGGCCGCTGCCCGGGGGCGGTCCCCCGAGGACACGGCCATGGACCTGGTGATCGAGGACGACAGCCGCGTGGGCGCGGTCTTCTTCAGCATGTCCGAGGACAACGTGCGCAAGGCGATCCGCCTGCCCTGGGTGAGCTTCTGCTCGGATGCCGCCGCCATGGCCGCCGAGGGAAGGTTCCTGAGGTTCACCCCGCACCCGCGGGCCTACGGGGCCTTCGCCCGGTTGCTGGGGCGCTACGTCCGGGACGAACGACTGATACCGCTGGCCGAGGCGGTGCGGCGGCTGACCTCCTTTCCGGCGGAGAACCTGCGTATCGCGCGGCGCGGGCGACTGGCGCCGGGGTACTTCGCCGATGTGGTGGTCTTCGACCCCGCGCGGATCCGCGATCATGCCGACTTCGCCGCCCCGCATCGCTATGCGACCGGCGTGCACCACGTCCTGGTCAACGGCCGAGTGGTGATCCGTGACGGACGACATACCGGCGCCTTTCCCGGGCGTGTGGTTCACGGACCGGGCCGGCGGCCCTGAATGGTCCGCGCCGGCGGCGTGCGGGACGTTGCCCGGGTGCGGCCCGCATCGCTATGATGCGCGGGATGATCCATGTGATGCGCGAGGTGCGGTTCAGCCCGCTGGGGCCGGCCGATCGGCCGGTGGGCAATTCCTGGGGGGGATGGCCGGCCGGGGAAACCGTCGGGCCCTGGCTGGCGCTGGAGGTGGTCGTCGGCGGCGAGCCCGATTCGCGCACCGGCTATCTGGTAAGCATTTCGGTGCTGGACGATCTGGTGCGAAGGCACGCCATTCCGGCCGCCGCGCGGCTGCTGCGCGCGGGACCCTGTCCGCCGGAGCGTCTGGCGCTGGCGCTGGCGAGCGTTCTGGCGGCACAGCCCCTGTCTCGGGCCCGCTGGGTCCGGTGGCGTCTGCGGACCACGCCCTTCCTGGCCTGCTCGGTGGAGATCCGGTCCATGTCGATGGTTGAACTCAGCGAGTGCTTCGAGTTCTCGGCCGCTCACCGCCTGCACTGCCCCGCGCTGAGCGATGAGGAGAACCTCCGGACCTTCGGGAAATGCAACAACCCCAGCGGCCACGGCCACAACTATCAGCTGGAAGTGGCCGTGCGCGGCGAGCCGGACGCCGCGACCGGCGTGCTGCTGCCGCCCGGCGAACTCCATCGCGTGGTCCGGGAACAGGTCATCGAGCGCTTCGACCACCGGCATCTCAACGAGGACTGCGGCGAGTTCGCCTCGCTCAACCCGTCGGTGGAGAATATCGCCGCCGTCATCTGGCGGCTGCTGGAGGGACGGTTCGGTCGTGCGGCGCTGGCCAGGGTCCGCGTGTGGGAGACGCCCAAGACCTGGGCGGAATGCTCCGGCTAGCGCCGGGGTCCCGGGCGGGGCCGGGGGCGCGGCGGGACGCGACCGCCTGCGGGCGGCTGGCGGGTGGAAGGGCCATGACTGGAATCCGCAGGATCGGGCTTGCCATTCTGTGAGCCTCCTCAGGAACCCTGGTCGGGGCCGGAGTCTATACGTTCGTCTGCGCACAGGGCGCCTCGTACCTGACCGACGATCCGGCCGCCTGTGCCAACTGCCATGTGATGCGCGATCACTTCGAGGGCTGGACGCGTTCCAGCCACCGTGCCGTGGCGGTATGCAACGAGTGCCATGTTCCGCCCACCCCGTCCGGGGAGTGAGGCGATCTCCTGCGTGCGCTGCCACGAGGAGTTCGAGATTTGGAACCAGGGCACGCACGCCCGAGCCGGCGTGGCCTGCGCCGACTGCGACAAGGCTCCGGAGGGCGGGCTGAGCGAACCGGCCAAGCCCGCCGGCGCGGCACCATACCGCCCGGCCGTACCTGCCGGCCGCGATGGCGGACAATGTCATCAGGATGGCGCGAAGCGCCGTAGCGCCCGGACTCTCTACCGGCCGCCGGGATCCGTGGCGGCTCAGAACCGCCGCTCGGCGATTGCCGATCTGTCAGGCTGTTGCGGTCGTGCTGCGATCGCAATTACAATCGGCCGATCGGGCAGCCGCGCGGGGGAGCGGCCGCCCGTTCAGCGCAGCAGCTTCGCGCGGCGCCGATCATCCGCCCGCCGGCCATGGCTTTGTCGGCGACCAGCACCCGGCTCCGCCTGGCGCGGATCGGTTCGCAGGCGGGAGTCAGGGGCCAAGGGAGACTTCACGGAATGCCGATGCCAGCGGAACCGCGCGGCAGAGAAGGGACGGCACGGGCATGCTGAGGCGATGGGCAGCCGGCGTCGGCACGCTGCGTCCGTTTCTTCTCGGGGTGGTGCTCGGAGGGCTTGCGGTCGCCCGGCTGACGATGGATCGGCCGGCCGCGCCGCAGGTCGGCCAACCCGAATCCAGGCCGGCCGCGCCCCCGTCGGGGGACTGGTCGCCTCCGGAGTATCTCGCCTACAGCGGCTGGCACTATCTGAGAGTCGATGACAACGGCTGGTCTACCGGACCGGTCGGCAGCTACCGCGACCTCGACGCGCGCCTCGATCGCCAGGATCCGTCCGTTCAGGAGATCCTGATTCCGGTCTTTCCCACCGTTTTCGTGCCTACGATGGATGACAAGGCCTACTACAACGCCATCCTGGCCAGCGACATCAGGCCCGGCGACAAGGTGCTGGTCGTCGGCACCGGCTCCGGGGCCGACGCCTGGGTCGCCTGGCTGAAATCGCAGAGTCTGATCCGGGTGGTGGAGTTGAACCCCGTGGCGGTGGTCAATGCCAGAACCACGGCCCGGATCGCCGGTTTCCCGATCAGGGCCGTGGTGGGGGACATCACCAGGGTTCAGTTGCCGGAGGACTTCCGCGACTTCGACTACGTGCTCTGGAACATGCCTTTTCTCGAGCCGGCGGGCGGGCTTGAAGAGTGCCTCTACCACGACGGCGACACCGGGCCCCTGTTGAAAGCTTTTCTCGAGCGTCTACCGTCGCTGCTGAAACGGGGCGGAAAGGCGATCCTGCTGAACACTCCCCATGCCGCCGAGTATTTCCGCCTTCCCGGCGCAACCAGTCGCCCGGACGGTTCCTGCACGCTCTACGTCGTTCCCAATCCCTAGCCGTTCACAGGGCGAATCGCCCTCGAACGGCCGCAGGCCATGGGGTGGCGGCAGCGCACAACGCGGGGTGAACCCTTCCGAAACGTCCGGGTACGACCGATCCGCTCGGTTGTCCCCTGAATCAGCGCCAGAGGCGGCTGACCGGCCGCATTGCACCCGAAACGCCATTCCGCAGGGTTTCCGGCCATAAGCGGCCGGGATCAGGGATTGCAGCCGGAACGACTGGGCGGTTGCAGTCCTGCTGCAACCGGGGCTACAATAGCCTGTTGCCGGTAACCTTCGCGGGTCTTGCCGGGCATCCGGCGCATCCCGTCCGCGCGAGGCCGATCATGCCGGCGGGGTGATTATCGACCGCGCCGCTGGCGGGCGGGCACGTCGGCGTGCTGTCGGGTGTGTCCGGGGACCGCCGGCGGCCCCGGGCTCCGGGGGAACCGGTTCGGTCGCCATGAGCAGCATCACCCACACGACGCTGCTGGTCGGCTTGAAGGGGCTCCAGAACGAGCAGGTCTGGGCCGACTTCTACGCCCGCTACCACCCGCTGCTGATCGCGGTGGCCCGGAGGCTGGGGCTGTCGGAGGAGGATGCCCAGGACGCTGCCCAGGAAACGCTTCTGGCCTTCGTCGACGGCTATGTCAAGGGGCAGTACGACCGCTCCCGCGGGCGCTTGCGCACCTGGCTGTTCGGCATCGCCGCCCACAAGATCCGCGACATCCAGCGGCGCAACCGGCGGATCGCGGCCGCCTCCGGTCCCGACGGGGGCGACGACGCGATCGACCGGCTGCCCGACGACCGCGCCCTGGGCGAGATCTGGGAGGCCGAGTGGCACCGGGTGGTCATGGAAACCTGCATGGAGAAGGTTCGCAAGTGCATGGAGACCACCACCGTGCAGGCCTTCGAGCTGTTCGTACTGCGGGAGTGGCCGGCCGATAAGGTGGCCGCGGAACTGGGTATTTCGCGGAACGCGGTGTTCAAGGCCAAGCGCCGCGTGTTGACCCGCCTGCGCGAGGCGTATCGGTACGTCGATGCGAACTGGTAGACGACCATGGGCGAGTGCCTGACCGACGAACAGCTCGAGCTGCTGGTGTCCGGCGTCAGCCTGGCCTCCGAGACTGCTCCGCTGCGCGCCCACGTCAGCCACTGTCCTGCCTGCCGCAAGCTGCTGGCCGAGTGGGAGCAGAACCTCGGGTTCGAAGACACCGTGCGGCAGGTCCTCAGCGCGGGCGGTGACGCCACCGTCAGGCTGGCCGAGAGTCCGCCGCGGACGCCCGGCGAGCCCTTCATTCCCACCGTGGCGGGTTACCAGATCCTGCATTCCATCCACCGCGGCTCGCAGGGCGTGGTCTACTACGGCGTCCAGGAGTCCACCGGACGTCCGGTGGCGATCAAGTTCCTCCGCGAGGGTGGTCACGCCTCCGGCGACATGCGCCGCCGCTTCGAGCGGGAGATCGAGCTGGTGCGGGCCCTCAAGCACCCCAACATCATCGAGATCTTCGACTCGGGGACCTCCTCCGACGGGCATCTCTACTACGTCATGGACTACGTCCGCGGCCTGCCCCTGCACCGCTACGTCTGGGCCGGCAACCTCGACCTGGAGGACACGCTGCGGCTGTTCGCCACGGTCTGCGACGCGGTCAACTTCGCCCACCGCCGCGGCGTCATCCACCGCGACCTGAAGCCCTCCAACATCCTGGTGGATGCCGCGGGCGTCCCCAAGGTGCTCGACTTCGGGCTGGCCAAGCAGCTCACCGAGACCACCGGGACCTTCCTGTCGACCACCGGGCAGGTCATGGGCACCATCCCGTACATGTCGCCCGAGCAGGCCCGCGGCGAGCACGAAACCATCGACATCCGCACCGACGTCTATACCCTCGGCGTCATCCTCTACCTGATCCTCACCGGCCGCTACCCGTACTCGACCGTCGGGCCGATCGCCGACGTGCTCAACCACATCGTCTACACGCCGCCGCTCCCGCCCGCCAAAGCCTGGACGGCCGGGGCCGGCGTCGGCGCTTCGAGGTCCAGAAGCGGCCGGCACGGCGCCTGCCCGATCGACGACGAGATCGAAACCATCATCCTGCGGGCCCTGGCCAAGGATCCCGAACGGCGCTACCCGAACGTCGCCGCCCTGCACGACGACATCAACCGCTACCTCGCCGGCCAGCCGATCGAGGCCCGGCGCGAGGCCGGAATCCACGTGCTGCGCAAGTCGCTGGCCCGCTACCGGGCGGCGGTGCTGGTGGCCTCCATCAGCGTGGTCCTGACCTCGGTCTTCTCGATCACGCTGTGGGGCATGTACCAGAACCTGCAGCACGAGCGCGACATCGCCCAGGCCTCCCAGGACGAGACCGTCCGGGTCAGCCTGCGGTTCTCGGGCGTCATGACCCGCCAGGGCGACGAGGCCCTGGCCCGCGGCGATCTGACCGAAGCCCTGGGGCACTATCTGGGGGCCCTGGGCATGAACCAGAACCTCGCGGCCATGCACCCGACCAACCTCCAGCGGCAGGCGAAGGTCGCCGAGAGCCACCTCCGGGCGGGACTGGCCATGGCCATGGTCGGCGACAGGGATTCGGCCTACTTGCACTACGGGCAGGCCCACCGGCTGGCCGAGCGGCTGGTGGCCACGTCCCCGCAGAATCCTCTCTGGCGCGATCTCATGGCCCTCGGCTGCCAGCGGTTGGGAGCCGTAGCCGATGAACTGGGCAACACCGAGCTGGCCGAGGCCTGTGCCGAAAAGGCCCTGCGCCTGCGGCATGAACTGGCCCACCTGCCCACCGCCCGGCCCGAGATGATCATCGAGCACGCCTGGCTCCTGCTGACTGTCGTGCCGCCGGAGCTGCGCGACCCGGCACGGGCCCTGCAGGAGGCCGAGCGAGCGCTCCAGGCGACTTCGCAGCCGGAACCCATGGCCGTCTGGGTCGCAGCCCTGGCCCGATGGACCCTGGGAGACCGCGAGGCGGCGCTGCGACTTGCCGCCCAGGCCGCGGGACTCAACGGCGGGCTGAACCCCATGCAGCGACTCCGGCGGGCGGAGATTCTGCGTCAGATGGAGCTCAGGGAGCCGCCCGTTCTGACCAATGGCCCCTCAGCCGCAGCTGCCGGCCCCGCGCCGGTCTCGGCCATCCCGGCCCCGCAGGCTCCAGAGGCGACCGGAGAGGAGGCGAAGGCACCATGATCGCTCCATCCCGCCGGGGCTTCACGCTGATCGAGCTGCTGGTGGTCATCGGCATCATCGCCCTGATGGCGGCGCTGCTGGTGCCGGCCCTGGCCACCGTGCGAAGCCAGGCCCGGTCGGTCACATGCCGCTCCAACCTCCACCAGATCGCGGTGTGCTGGCACCAGTATCTCGACTCCAGCCGCGGGCGCTACCCCCGCGATCCGGACCGGGCCGCCAGCCGGCCGAACTCCGTGCCGGGGGCCTTTCCGGTCGGCTTCTTCGGCAACATCACCTACGGCGGCAAGAACGGGATCAAGTTCAGCCGGATGGCGGCCGCCGGCGAGCTGGCCGAGCTGCCGCGCCGCCCGCTGAACCGCTATTTCGGCATCCCCCCGACCACCGACAGCGACAGCGCCACGGCCGTGTTCAGGTGTCCCGGTGACCGTGGGCCGATCACCGACTGGCCCGGCGTCTACGACGGCACGCACTACGACTACTTCGGTACCAGCTACCGCACCAACCGTTTCCTCATCGGTCCCCGGCCGCCGGAGCCGGCCTGGGAGGATCCCTGCCGCGAGGAGATCGAGAAGGTCCGCAACAGCCTGGCGAACCTGACCCGCAGCATGATTTCCAACGAGTCGCAGCTCGTGCTCATGGGCGACTACGGCTGGGAGGACTGCTGGAACTTCACCTCGGCCGTGCACGTGGAGTTTCACGGCCGCCGGCCCGGCATGGACGTCGATGCCTCGATGCACAACATCGCGTTCATGGACGGGCACGTGGCCTACACCGAGATCCGCAAGGCCCGGCACGTGACCGCCGGCTACACCGTGATCCCGTTCCGCAGCTGGTATAACGCGTTCATCACCTGTCAGAACCGGACCTACTGACGCCGGTGAGGGCCCGCCCTCCAGCCCGAAGGAGTGCGACATGACTTCCAGGGAGAGAATGATGCGGGCCCTGCACCGCGAAAAGCCCGACCGGCTGCCGGTGACAGTGCACCAGTGGCAGGGTTACCATCTGCAGCACCACATGGGCGGCAACATCGCCGATCCGGCGCAGGTCCGCCGGGCCTTCACCGGCCGGCTGGCCATGATCGGCGGCATGGACCAGTTCAACATCCTGACCGACGGAACGCACGACCGGATCCGCGTCGAGGTGCGGCGGCCGTTCGAGGGCTTCGGCCGCGACGGCGACTACATCCTCTCGACCTCCGACCATTTCTTCGAAACCCCCCGGGCCAACCTGGAGGTCTACGCCGCCGCGGCCAGGGAGTGCACGCACTGAGCAGGGATGTTCTGCAAGGCCGCAGGCCAGAAGTCCAGGTGCCGGCCTTCCCCCGGAAACAGCGGGACGCGACGGAGCGCGTCCCTCCGGGAACCCCGAAAAGGACACGCCGGAGCGCATCCCTTCGAGACGTTCCCCCTGCCGGGGCCTCGGGCAACCCCGCCCGGGCTGTCGCGCACCCCGCCCTCGCGGCCGCAGCCCCCAGGCGCTTGGAAAGGACCGGAGATCGCTTATAATGCCGTCTGTCCCCACCGGGCGGGCTCCGGCGGACAGGTCCCGGCGGCGTACCCAAGTGGACCAAGGGGACGGATTGCAAATCCGTTATTCATGGGTTCGAATCCCATCGCCGCCTGTGATTGTAACTGATTACTATAAAAACTTACGGCGGCTTCAGCTGGGCCGGTTTTCAATCCGTTGCAGATCGCCGGCTGGTAATCAGCCCCTCGGCCCCAAAGCGGCCTGTGCCGTCGCGTTCGGTTCTACGGTCCCGACAGAGCGGGGCCTTACCGGGCTCGCCCCGTCGCATTGCGCGTCCCTCCAGGACGTGAGCGCCCGCCAGAGCCATTTCTGCTCCCGGCGGGAGCGAGGGGAGGTCTCGACACCGGCCCTGCCGCCGACCGGACGGCCTCCCACCTCGACCGGTCCCCCCGCTACGGCCATGATCCATCGCATTCTCGCGGCGGAGCCGGCCGCGTGATCTCCGACAAGGGCAACCGTCCTCGGGCTCCGCCGCCCCGTAGGCACGGGGGCGGCGCACGGAGGCAAGGAACGCCGCGGACATCCAGCATCGCTTCCCGCTGGCTTTCCGACGCCGCGAACGGTGGCCTTGAAGAAAACCGTCGGATACCATGTGCGCGACCGCAGCTCATCCGGAATGCGAGGTGTGTCATGACCAGCCGGGAACGTCTGCAGACATCACTGGCCCACCGACAGCCCGACGCCGTGCCCGTCGATTTCGGCGGCACGCCGTGCTCGGGCATGCATGTCACCTGTGTGGCCGCGTTGCGCGAATACTACGGGCTGGAAAAGCGGCCGGTGAAGATGCACGAGCCTTTTCAGATGCTCGGGCTGATCGAGGAGGACCTCATCAGGGCGATGGGCGTGGACGTCATCGGCGTGACCGGCCCGCGAACCCTGTTCGGCACGCTCAACGACAACTGGAAGCCCTGGCGGACTCCGGACGGCCTGGAGGTGCTGGTCGGCGGCGACTTCAACACCACGGTCGACGCCGAGGGCAATACCTACATCCACCCCCAGGGAGACACCTCCGTGCCGCCCAGCGGCCGACTGCCTAAAGGTGGATTCTATTTCGATGCCATCGTGCGCCAGGAGCCGATCGACGAGGACCGGCTCGATCCGGCCGACAACTGCGAGGAGTTTCAGCCGCTGGGCCCTGACGTGCTGGAGCATTTCCGCCGGGAAACCGCCCGGGCCGCGGCCACCGGACTGGGCGTGGCGGCCACGTTCGGCGGCACGGCCTTCGGCGACATCGCCCTGGTGCCGGCGCCGTTTCTGAAGCATCCCCGGGGTATCCGCGACATCGCCGAGTGGTACATGTCCACGGTCAGCCGTCGCGACTACGTTCACCACGTCTTCCAGCGGCAGTGCGAGATCGGACTGGCCAATCTGGAGGCGATCCACCGGGCGGTGGGCGACAACGTCGACGCCGTTTTCGTCTGCGGCACGGATTTCGGCACCCAGACGTCGTCGTTCTGCTCGACGGACGCGTTCCGTGAGCTGTACATGCCGTACTACAGGCGCATCAACGGCTGGATCCACGCCCACACGCGATGGAAGAGCATGAAGCACTCGTGCGGCGCGGTGGAGAAGTTCATCCCGCTGTTCATCGAGTCCGGCTTCGATGTGCTCAACCCGGTGCAGTGCTCCGCGGCGGGTATGGATCCGGTGCTTCTCAAGAAACGGTACGGCGAGCGGATCGTCTTCTGGGGCGGCGGCGTCGACACGCAGAAAACGCTGCCTTTCGGTACGCCGGAGGAGGTCCGAGAGCAGGTGTTGCGGCGGTGCGAGGTCTTCGCCCCCGGCGGCGGCTTCGTCTTCAACGCGATTCACAACGTGCAGGCCCGAACCCCGTTGGCCAACATCGTCGCGATGATCGACGCGGTGCGGGAGTTCAACGGCACGCGGTAGCGCCGCACCGACGGCACAGCGGTCACCGCCTCCGGCGGAGGGGATGGACATGACGGGCCGGGCATCGCCTTTCGGCGGCCGCAGACCGCCACGCGCAACGGAAAAGGCAGCCAGGGACGTTCCTGACTGCCCATCATAAATAACCTTGTGTTCGGTTGTGCCTGGCGCGGTGCGGACTGGGGGCCGAACGATTGCGGATGAGAGGAGTCGAACCTCCACGGCCTTGTGGGCCACAAGGACCTGAACCTTGCGCGTCTGCCAATTCCGCCACATCCGCGCCGAGCCGGATGCCCGGCTGAGCTGCCGCTATTAGAAGGCCCTGCGCCGCGGATGTCAACAGCACCAGGCGTCCCGGCAAAGACGCCGAAGCTCATCCGGTGGCGGCCGGGCGGGCCCCGCAGGCACCGAACGCGGCATACGGCACCGCTCGAACAGTTAGAATGACGGGTTCCCGAGCCTTTCCCGACAAGCCTCCCCCCGGCGCCCGTCCCCCCGGGCGCTCGCCGTGGCCCGCATGGCGGCCAGGATCTCCCTTGTCGGGCGTACGGCGGCCCTGATGCCGGCGGCGCGGATCGAGCCTGATGCCGGTCGGTCCGACAGGCCCGTGCCGCAGTCCCCCGGCAACCGTTCGGGCATTCGGCCCTCGAACAGGACGACCGGCGGCCCGGCCTCCTCATACGCCTTTTCGAGCGATCCCCCATGCCCTGCATTCCCCCGGCCCGGCGCGGATCGACAACCATGCCGACGTTTGGACAACGGCCGGGCTTCGGTTATCATTCCTCCAAAGCCGGTGTACCGAGTCGTCGGCCTCTCCCGCCGGCGGGCCCGTTGACTAGGCGGCCGGGCCCCGCGGCGGATCGCCTTGCTTCCCGCGACCCGGTATGCCTGCGGGGCGTAGCTCAGCCTGGCCTAGAGCGCTTGACTGGGGGTCAAGAGGTCGCTGGTTCAAATCCAGTCGCCCCGATTAGCATAAACGTCTGCAAGTAAAACACTTGCGTCCGTTTTGCTGCGCCGGCTGGAAGGCCGTAGGTTTTTCTGCGCTACGCCTGCGCCACGCTCATGGCGATTTCCGGCATTCCTTAGCAGGCCGGCCGGCGTAGTGGTACACCCGCTTGCCCCGGGATTTCCAGGGCCTGGGCAGAAGGCGAATCAGCCCATAGCCGTAGCAGTCCGGGAAGAGGATGATTTCGATTTCGCCGCGCCGCTCCATGTCGAGGGCAGAAAAGGACACCGGCAGAGAAGGACACCCATATAACGTGGAGGCTGGAATCGCCGAACATCGGGCTGAAGGTGGCGAACGGTTGGCCGGAGGTGGCAAGCATCGGGCCGGAGAGGCCCGCCGTCGGCCTCGCGAGCGCGGTGATCGCCTCCACAAACGGCGGTCTTGCTGGCGGAATAGGTGAAGATCGCCGGCTGCAGCGGTGGCTCGCGTGCGTCGGCCGGTGCGGACGCCGGGCCAAGGGCAATGGATGTCCTTTTATCTGCCGTCCTTTTATCTGCCGTTAGATCTGCCGGTGTCCTTGAATCTGCCACGGGCGGTTCGAGAAGACCCGCAACGGGGGTGCGGCTGATCCACCGGGTACCGGAACGTCTCAGCCGACGCCGGCGGCGGCTGAAGTCGGCTTATCTGTGCCTGACGGTGCCGCTGCGCGAGTCGTGTTCGAGGAGGAGAACCAGGGCAAGGGTCGCGTGATCGCAAGGACGCGGGATGCCCCTCGGGCGATTTACACAGGAATTGACACTGGCTCCGGTCCAGCCGTTTGGACTTCCTGGTCCCGGTCTACCCGGTGATCAGCATGACCGAGCCCTGGCTGCACCGTGGTTCGCGGAACAACCTGCTGGGCGAGCCGGCGGACCCTGCCGAGGCACTGGCCTTGTCCAGCGAGAAGCAGGTCACGCCGCGGACCCCGCCGGCCTTTCTGGTCCACAGCAGCGACGATACCGGCGTGCCGGTCGAGAACCGTCTGGCCTTCTACGCCGCCTTGCGTCGGGCGGCGGCTCCGGCCGAACTGCACGTGTTCCAGAAGGGGGGCACGGCTACGGGCTGGGCCGGCCCCAGGACGGCATGGACGCCTGGCCCGGCTTATGCGAAGCCTGGCTGCGTCGTCGGGGTCTGCTGCCCCCCGGGCCGGCGACCGAGCGTCCGTGACCGACTGTGAGGCGCCGCGTCAACGGTTGCAGGGGGTTCGAGGGGCGGGGGCATCTCCGCGGTTCGACCAGGCTTTACCGCCGTCCGGCCACGGCTATAATGCCTGCGTTCGGGCGAAGATGGAGTGTGCGATGCGCCGGCTGGCGATTCAGGCGATTGCGGTCGTGGCAGGGGCGGCGGGGGTGTTCGCCCAGGAGTACGAGGCCCCGGAGCTGTCGACCACCGAGGCCGGCGGTTCGGCGATGGACTGGCTGTTCATGGCCGGCTTCGTGATCGGGTGCATGGTGGTGGCGTTCCTGCCGTGCAAGCGATCGAACCTCCAGTGATCGGGTGCGTGCCTCCGCCGCCGGCCCGGCTCATGAGGAACACGGGGATGAACAAGGGCGCGGTGATTACCCTGCTGCTGGTTCTGAACGCGGCGCTGGCTGCCATTCTGGTGCTGGGCGCGTACTCCCCGCCGGCCGCGATAGCCCAGGGCATCGGCCGCAGCGGAGAGTTCATCCTGGTGGCTGCCGAGGCGGAGATGAACAACGACGCTTTGTATCTTGTGGACCTGCGGACCATGCAGATGCACACGTTCCGCACCACGATGCCGGGGGTCGAGCCTACGGCCATCGGGCTGGTCGGTTCGCGCGACCTGGCCCGGGACTTCCGTCGCTGACCGTGATGAGGGCCGGACCGCGCCGTCCGGCCGCGAGGACGACCGATGATGACGGGCAAGGACCTGGCGATCGCGACGTTGAGCATCACGGCCACGATTCTGCTGACCGGCGTGGTGCTTCTGCAGGCCATGGGGCCGGCGCCTGCACTGGCTGCCGGGCAGACCGCCAACTCCGGCGATTTCATCGTCACGACGTGCAACCTCAACGCCGCGGCCGAGCTGGTCGTGGTCGTCGATGCGGCGCTGCAGCGCATGAACGTGTACGGGTTCAACACCGCCGTCGGCCAGGTCGAGCTGATTCAGCAGATCGATCTGACCCCGCTGCAGCGCATGCCCGGCGAACCTCCCCGCCGTTCGAAATAAACCTGCCGGACAGGACCTCTGGACTGATGAATCGCGACGATATACACGCCTGCGCCGAGCGGATCCTGCGGGGCCGCCCCCTGCATCGCCGCGAGGCCGAGTCCCTGGCGGAGCTTCCGGCCGATCTGCTGCCGGATCTCTTCGCGGCCGCCAGCCGTATCCGGGAGCATCACCGCGGCCGGGTGGTCCGTTGCTGCAGCATCGTGGCCGCCAAGATCGGAGCTTGCGGGGAGGACTGCGCGTTCTGCAGCCAGTCGGGGCACTACCGGACACCGGTCTGCCAGCCCGCCGAACTCCCGCCAGAGCAGGTCCTCCAGGCCGCGCAGGCCGCAGCGGCCAACGGGGCTGAGGCGTTCGGTGTCGTCAACAGCGGATACGCCCCGGACGATGGGGACATCGACCGGTGGGGGGCGGTGATACGGGCGATACGCGATCGCGGCACAATGCGGGCCTGTGCCTCCCTGGGCTGCCTGGACGCGGATCAGGCCCGACGCCTGGCCGACTGGGGTACTGCCTGCTACAACCACAACCTGCAGACCTCGCGGCGATTCTTTCCGCGCATCGTGACCACCCACAGCTACGACGACCGGCTGGCGACGCTGCGGCACGTCCGGCAGGCCGGCATGATGGTCTGCAGCGGGGCGCTGTTCGGCATGGGCGAGACGTGGGCGGACCGGTTCGACCTGCTCTTTGAACTCCGCGATCTGGCGCCCGACATTGTGCCGCTGAATTTCCTGATACCCATCGCCGGAACGCCGCTGGAGCACCGGCCGCGCCTGCCGGCGATGGAATGTCTGCGGATCATCGCCCTGGCGCGGCTGATCCTGCCGGACCGGGAGATCAAGGTGGCGGGGGGGCGGGAAGCGTGCCTGGGGGACCTGCAGAGCTGGATCTTTCTGGCGGGGGCCGACAGCTTTCTGATCGGCAACTACCTCACCACACTCGGGCGATCGCCGGAAGAGGACCGCCGGATGGTACAGCAACTGGGGCTGACGCTGGCTCGGCCGGTGGGATCGTCGTGCGAGGCGGGTCAACGCCTGCAGGTCGCCGCCGCATCGCCGGCGTGTCCGTGCCCCGGTCACAATTTGCCCGCTTGAAGCTCGGCGGCAGCCTGCACGAATCGATCATCCATGTCCGAAGGTGTCGTGGTCACCGGCGTCGGAATCGTCTCGCCCGCGGGTGTCGGGGCCATGCAGTCCTGGAGAGCCCTGCTGGACGGCGTGCGGACGGTCGGGCCGCTGGAGCGGCAAGCCGCTCCGGGGCGGCATCGCTGGATCGGCGCGGTCGTGCCGGAACACCGGCCTCCGACGGGCATGACCCGGCGGGATCGGGTCTGCCGGTTGGCCGTCGCCGCCGCCGAGGAGGCGGTGTTGCAGGCGGGCCTGGGGACCGATCCGGTCGGGAATCTGTCCCCCGATCGCGTCGCGGCCTGTGTGGGTACGAGCAAGGGCGGCATCCTGACGCTTTCGGCCGCGCTGCAGGCCATGCGGCGGACCTCGGCTCGACGGAGCGGTCCACGGAGGCCAGGTCTGCCGGCCGACCTGGCTGTCCTGCTGCCGGACATTCCGCCGGACGGGCCGGCCCGCGCGGTGGCCGAGCGATACGGTCTGCAGGGCGGCGCCCTGGCCGATGTGGCCGCATGTGCGACCGGCACGTCGTCGATCATTCGCGGGGCGCAGCTCATCGTCGAGGGCCGCGCGGACCGGGTACTGTGCGGCGGCAGCGATGCCTCGCTGGCGCCGCTCTGGCTGGCGGCTTTCGATCGGATGGGCGTTCTGGCCGGGCCTCATCCGGAGCTGGGGGCTGCCTGGGCCTGCCGACCGTTCGATGCGACGCGGGAGGGTTTCGTTCCCGGCGAGGGGGCTGCGATTCTGGTACTGGAAACGCGGCGGGGGGCCGCTGCCCGGGGTGCACCGATCCTGGCCGAGATTTCGGGCTGGGCCTGTGCCACGGATCCGGCCGGGCTCACGGCCACGTCGGCCGACGCCGCGTCGCTGGAATACGCCTTTCGGACCGCCTGCCGACGGGCCTCAGTCGATCCGTGCGATATTCGGGCGATTCACGCCCACGGCACGGGCACGCGGTCCAATGACGCATACGAGGCGCTGGCCATCGCCGCACTGCTGGGGTCTCAGACCACACGAGTCCCGGTTCTGTCGATCAAGGGGGCCATCGGGCATCTCCTGGGAGCGGCCGGGGCGGTGGAAACGGCGATTGCATGCCTGTCGGTCGCGCAAGGCCGGCAACCCGGGCTGAGCACACTGCTGGAGCCCGATCCCCGGCTGCCGCCGTTGTACTGGCCGCGGGATCAGGTCGAACTGGAGCCCGGCGCCGTCCTCAAGATTTCCATGGGATTCGGCGGCCACATCGCCGTGCTGGTGGTGTCCGGCGGTTCGGCCCGCGGCTCACAAACCGCCGACGGTCGCTGAACGGACATCCGGGACGCCCCGCGGATGCCGACGGCTGCCGGTGCGATCCGATGCCGGCGGCCGTGAGACGGTATGCAGACTCGGCGGCCGGCGGATGGCCCACTGGATCTCCTCGCCGCTGGCGGCATCCACGATCGGGATTCTCGCCGGCTGCACACCGTTCCAGGGCTCGATCGGTCCCCGCTTCAGGCGCCAGGCCCAGCCGATCAGCTTGGGCAGGGTCATCAGCAGGCCGATCTGGCCGGCGATCTGGAAGATCAGCCGCTTGGCCGAGACGGCATCGTTGCGGAAACAGAACATCGCCCGGACGGTGTTCAACGGGTTGTAGAAACGGGCGTAGGCCCGCAGGATATTCAGCTGCCGCTTCCAGGGCTCGGGATGCATCGACGCACTGACGTGGTTGCCGTCGTAGAAGGCCTCGGGGACCGGCCTGCCGCCGACCGCACGGAAGATCGCCCCCGACTCGGCGGCCGGCTCGAAATCGCGCGTGCCGACGGCCGGGCCCAGGTATGTGCACTGATACGAGACGGCGCCGTGCCGGAAAAGATAGTCGGCCTGATTCAGCAGCCCGGACAGGTCGTCGCCCCTACTGCGGAGCGGCTGGCGATCGCTGTGGATCAGCATGGCCATCGGCTCGATGCCGAGCTTCCTCAGCATCGCGAACAGCTCGGCGGTGTTGCCGGCGCACTGTCCCTTGTTGACCAGCTCGGCGGTGATGTCCTCGATGCCGAACCAGATGCCGCGCAGGCCGGCGCGGCGGCACAGCGGCAGAAGATCGCGGTGTCGGTAGACGTCCGATTGCGTGGCTTCGGTGTAAATATGGACGACCTCGCCCAGGGGAACGCCGCGGGTGCGTTCCGCGGCCAGGGTGGTGATCATGCTCAGGAGCGTTTCGCGGTTGTTGAAGAAGTTGTCGTCGGTGCCGAAAAACACCTTGATGCCGAAGGTTTCGTGCAGGTGCCGGATCTCGTCGGTCAGCCGCCGGGCGCTCTTGTGCCGCCAGGTGCGCTGGTTCAGGGCGGGGATGCCGCAGAAGGAGCAGTTGAACCGGCAGCCCTGGGTGGAGACGATCGAGGCCATGGGCGAGTGCGAGGCCACCTTGCGCGGATCCAGCGGCCGGGGCCGCAAACCCGGACCCCGGTGGGGGGGCTCGAGCATCCGGAAGCCGGCGTCGGGCACCGGCAACTCGTCCAGATCCCTCAGCAGCCGCTGAACGCCGGTGTGAACGGCCAGCGGCGGTCCGGCCTGGCGATGAGGATCGAGATAGACGAGTCCGGGGATCCGGTGCAGAGCGTTCGTGCGTGCGGCGCGGTCGAAGGTCCGGCGGATGGGTTCGTCGTGCTTTCGGACCTGGACCATTGCCAGCAGGAGATCCAGGAGGACGAAGGCCTCGCCGGTGACGACGCAGTCGGCGCCGACGCCGGGCTCCGGGCCGATCTCCAGCATATCCGTGGGCTCATAGGCGGCCTTGGGGCCGCCCGCCAGGATGAGCGGCCGGGCATCGCCGAGGCGGTGGGCGTCGCGGATCAGGTCGTAGGCCGGCTCGGCGTGGACCTGCATCGCCGACACCAGCAGAAGGTCCAGGGGCCTGCCGTCCAGACGTGCGGCACTGGGACGGAAACGCGGGTTCCACTGCTGCAGGACGATCCGCACGTGCCTGAAACCCGCGGCATCCAGTACATCGCCGAGGGTACGAACCGAACAGGGAGCCATGCGCTTGTCGGTGTACCAGTAGGGCAGCATCCGGGTGCGGAAGTCGAAGGCGTACACGATGCCGACGCGCACGTGGCGGACCAGGCCGCTGCCCTGCAGGCGGGCGATCGCGTCCCGCATCGAGCCGTCGGGAAGGCAGGCGTCATCCGGCCTGCGGCGGGGCAGTTCCATGCGTTGCGCCTCCATGCTCGCGGCCGGGCTCACCGGGTTCCCGGCGACTGAGCCCCGGCTCGGGCGTCCGAGTGTCCGAAGGGAGCGTCTGCAGCCCGGATGGTTCACCTTCCGGCAGGCCGGCAAACCTCGGGGCATTCTCATCGAGGGTCCCGGCACCGGTGCCGCGGGCGGTCGCCCGTCGTTGGCGTTTGGCTGCGGCCTTCTCGGCCTTCTTCCGCTGACGGTCGCGCTTCTGCTGCTCGCGCTCTCGCTTGACCTGTGTCGGACGGTTTCTGCGTGCCATCAAGTCTCCCCGTTTCGCGTCTCGTCGGCCCGCCTTCAGACGACATGCCCGCCGGCCAGCGCGAATCGAGGCCCGGCTTCGGTCTTCCTGACGCCCAGCGTCATGTTGGTCATCTCCCGGGCGACGGCCTCGTCAAGAAGCAGGACCGTCCTTCCCTGGTGAACAATGACGGTGTCGGAGGGGCGCATGTGATCCAGTCGCAGCTTCCAGGCCGCCGCGCCTCGCGTGAACCTCATCGCCATGTCCTCGGCGACATCCTTGCGCCTCAGCCGGCGCAGCAGGCGCACGCCGGCGCCCGGTGTGACAGTAAGCATTTCCGTTCCTCCAATGCCGTGCCTTCTGGAAAACCGGCGGCCGGTCCTCAATGACGAGTATTGGCCGCACGCCGCACCGCAGGGCTCCAGCGGGCGCCTCTGATTTCGAACGGGTCCGGCGCGCTGCCGTAAACGACCCGCGGCCTCGCCCCGGCTGCCGGAAGGCGACCGGAGAACCCTCTGAGGCCAACAAAAAACCGACGAGGCCGCGCACCCTGGGGTGTTCAGCCGCGCCGGCATACTATTCAACGGGCCCACCCGGCGATGCCGGGTTTGCCCTTCGGCTAGTCATCCGACCGCCGGAACAACCACCACCGTCAGGCATTGGCCATTCGGCTCTGTTGTCCGGCGTGCATTATAATAGCCGCGTCGCGCTCCGACTGCAAATCGGCCGGATGAGACGTGCACGCACCATCGGATCGGGGCGACTCCGGCCGGGCCTGCAGGACTGAAAACGCCATGAACACCCAGGGACAGATCGAGGCCGCCATTTGCGAAGGAATGACCCGTTTTGAACAGGAGTACATGGGTCGCGGACCGACCGGGATTCACGCCCACCTGATCGGCGATCTGCTGGTTATCCGTCTGCAGGGCGTGCTGACCGCCGCCGAGCAGCAACTCGTGAAGTCTCTCTCGCCGGAAAGAGGCCGGGATCTGCTCAAACAGGTGCGAATCCAGCTCATCGAGACGGCCAGGCCGGTGCTCGAGAAGCTGGTTCAGGACGTCACGGGCGTCAGCATGGTGAGCCTGCATCACGACATCAGCACCGTCACCGGCGAAGAGCTGGTGATCTTCACGTTGTCGCAGCGACCGGCGTTGAGGGACGGCTCCCGGAAGCAGGCGGTCTGATCCGGTGCGGCCGTGCGGATTCAGGGGTTCAGAGGCTTCAGCGGGCCACCGGCGTACAGGCGATGCCGAATGCAACATAACATGCATTATCGGACGTATAGTGGGGGGCCTGGAAGATGAGGCCGCCATGCAGCTGCCACACCCATTGCCTGACGGAGTCCCGTCCGGCCGTCCTGCCTCCAGGCATATCGCCCGCAAGCCGCTGAGGATTTCGCGGCCCGTAGCACACTCCCCTCAATGCTCCTCGCAAATTGCGTGGCCGGCTCAGTTCTGCGCTTCTGCCTGCACGCCTCCCCTACCGGACCGTTCTCTCGAGGACGAGGCCCGTGAGGATGGCCCGGCGTCCCTGTCGCGTCAGGTCGTAGACATCCCGCTGCTTGGGGCCGATGAGGCCGGCGGATCTCAGCTCACGCAGGTGATGGTAAAGCGGTCCGCCGTCCAAGCCGGTTCGAGCCACCAGGGCCTTGTGTGTGGCCGGCCCGCCCAGCAGGTACATGAGGATGGCTGCCCGGACCTTGTGGGCCATCCCGGCGACCAGCGTTGCCAGACGTTCGGGCGCCGTCCGCCGGACGAGGGCCTTGGCGGCGGCCTCCAAGCCACGACCCGAACCTTCCAGGGTCGCGGTTACGGCGTCGTTAAGCGGTGTCCCGGAAAGACGGATATCGACCCGGACGGCGATCCGGACCCGGCGGCTGTTGCGGCTGCGATCGACGGCTCGCCGCCGGGCCTTGCCCCGGCGGCCGGAGACGCCGGGCCGGCGGTTCACCTTTGCGGTCCGGCCGGCTTTGCGGCTTCGAGGTTGAACGGCCGGCGTGTCGTGGCGTACGGCCCCGGGCCAACGGGAGGCTGTCCGGGCGAGATCGGCCTCCTTTACTGCACCGGGCCGGCCCGGCCGACGGCTGCGTCGGCGGGCTGCAACCCGGTCGGTTGTGGCTTCCGTTCGTGGCATGAGCAGCTCCTGACCGGTTAAACGATTTCTCTCGCTCGCACGAGGGTCGAGCAGGATCAAAAATACGCCAATACGTTATTACTTTTTAACATAATATTATAATATGTTGACAGGCGCCCTCCGGGCCGCTGTCGGATTTCCTCGCAGGCCGGCGCCTTGCCGGAGAGGCGGTCCTCATCGGCACGTCCGTCCGTCCACCCGGCACGGAGGATCCGCCGGACAGCCCCGGCGTCCCGGGAGGCAGCGAACCCCAGGGGCGGCCTCGAGCCCGTCGGGCGGAAGGCAACAGCCCCCTGCCGGGGCGATGGTCCGGTAATCCTGCCACTGATGCGCGGCGACAACTTTGCGGCCGGCGCAAATCCCGCGTACCCTTGGGTTGACCGGGGGTGGAGATCGCCGTTCAGGCCGACCCGGAGGGTCCGAGCGGACGGCCGGGCATGGTGTACGCTGTCGGTCCGGCCGGGAGCGGCGACTGGAGGCCGGCTCACCAGCCGCCGGATGCACGCCGCAGGTGGTCGAGGCTTCTCACGACGCACCATCCCCGAGGGCCGGGCCGGCGGACATGGAGCATTCCTGATGGGCAGACGCGGATCGAGCGGCGAGAAGGACAGGGACATATCCGGGCGCATCCTGGCGCATGTACACGGCCGGGACTACCGCCCCCAGCGGCCCAGGCGGCTGGCCCGGTCCATGGGCATCGACGAGGGCGAGTATCCGGCTTTCCGGGAGGCCGTCAAGTCGCTGATGCGGTCCGGCCGCGTGATCCTCGGCGGCGGAAACTGCGTGATGCCGCCCCATGGCGGCGATCGCGTGGTCGGCCGGTTCCGAGGGCACGAGCGCGGATTCGGCTTCGTGGTGCCGGAGTCCCCCAGCGAGCGCGGCGACCTCTTCATTCCGCCGGGCAAGACCCTCGATGCCGTGACCGGCGACACCGTCGTTGCCCGGATCGTCAAGTCCGGCGAGCGCGGTTTCGCGGGCGGCCGGCTGGAGGGACGGATCGTCGAAATCGTCGCCCGGGGCCAGAGCCGGTTCGTGGGCGAGCTGCGGCGGGTCGGCCGCGACTGGCTGGTGCGAGCGGACGGCCGGACGCTGCATGTACCCATCCGGATTCCCGACGCCCGGGCCAGCCGGGCCCGGGCGGGCGACCAGGTGGTCGTCGAGATCACGGAGTACCCCGGCCGCTCGGCCGAGGCCCGCGGCGTCATCGTCGAGGTCCTGGGCCGTCGGGGCGATCCGGGCATCGACACATTGAGCATCATCCATGAGTATCAGCTGCCGCGCGAAATGCCGGCGGAAGTGCTGGAGGATGCCCGCCGGGCGGTCGCGGCTTACGACGTGGAATCCGAGCTCGCCGTCCGCGAGGACTTGCGGGACGAGCTGGTGATCACCATCGACCCCGACGAGGCCCGCGATTTCGACGACGCCATTTCCATTCGCGGCACCGGCGACAGCCTCGAGCTGGGCGTGCACATCGCCGATGTATCGCATTTCGTCCGCCCCGGCAGCCCGCTGGACGAGGAGGCCCGCCGCCGCGGCAACAGCGTGTACCTGCCGCGCTTCGTGATTCCGATGCTGCCGGAGGTGCTGAGCAACGGCCTGTGCAGCCTGCAGGAGGACGAGCCCCGCCTGACCAAGAGCGTGTTCATCCAGTACGACCGGCAGGGCCGTCGGGGCAGGATCCGCCTGGCCAATACGGTGATCCGTTCCGCGCGCCGGCTGACCTACACCGGTGCCCAGGCGATCATCGACGGCCGGGATGACAGCGCTGCGCCGGCCGTGACCGCCCTGCTGCGGCGCATGGACCGCCTGGCCCGCCGGATCCGGCAGCGGCGACTGGCCGCCGGGGCGATCGTGCTGGACCTGCCGGAGGTGGACCTGGTTTTCGATGACGACGACCAGGTGGTGGCGGTGCGGCCCGCGGACCGGAGCTTCACCCACACGATCATCGAAATGTTCATGGTCGAGGCCAACGAGGCCGTGGCCGAGACGCTCACCGCTTTGAAGGTCCCCCACCTGCGGCGGGTTCACCCGGACCCCCCCGCCGACGCCCAGGCCAAGCTCGCCCGCTTCCTGCAGGCGCTGGGGCTCAAGCCGCCCGAGAAGCTCGGCCGCCGCGAACTCATCGCCATCCTGGACGCCGTGCGCGGCCGCCCGGAGTCCTTCGCCGCCAATCTTGCGGTGCTGCGGTCACTGGCACAAGCGGAATACTCCCCGGCATTGACCGGCCACTTCGCGCTGGCCAGTCGCCACTACGCTCATTTCACCTCCCCCATCCGGCGTTATCCCGATCTGACGGTGCACCGGCTGGTGGACCTGCACCTGCGAGGGCGTTTGCGAAGTCGCCAGGACCGCCTGGCGATTCCCTCCGAGGAGCAGCTGGTCGAGCTCGGCCGTCACTGCAGCTTCACCGAGCGGCACGCGGAGGCCGCCGAGCGTGAGCTGCGCATGATCAAGGTGCTGCGTTTCCTGGCTGGGCGGCTGGGTGAGGTGTCCGAGGGCGTGGTCACCGGCGTGGCCCAGGTCGGCGTGTTCGTGCAGCTGAGCGACTGCCTGGTGGACGGACTGGTGCGTTTCGCCGACATGGCCGACGACTGGTGGGACATCGACGCGGCCGCCGGCGCCGCCCAGGGACAGCGCACCGGACGACGGATCCGGATCGGCGATGTCGTCCGGGTGCGAATCGCCTCGGTCGATCCGTCGGCCCGCGAACTCGACCTGGCCCTGGTCGACAGCGAGCCTCGAGCCGCCCGGCCGACCCGCGAACGCGCGGACCGCGGGGGGCGACGAAGCCGTGCAACGTCAATCCGCTGCGAGGAGGAGCCGACGCCGCCTCCCGCCTCGACCACGCGGAGAGCCGGGCGCAGCCAATCGAGCAGGCGCCGCCGCCATGGCAGGCGCCGCTGATCCAGCCGGTGGCGCTGACAAAGCCGGTGGCGCGGCAGCCGCTGCGATCACCGGCATGGGGGGAAAACGGGCCACCAGTGCCCCGCCGGCTCCAGGCAGATCACCCGGTTGCCGCGCCAGGTTGCGGTAAACGTCCGCTTCTTCTCGACGGGTGAGTATCCCATGGTTTCGCCGCTGCCGCCGACGCGCTCGGTCGTCTTCCGCTCGACCATGGGATAGGTCACGGTCAGCCTGGCCCCCGCCGGGAGCGAGCCGAGATCCAGCCAACGCCCCGCCGTCCGGCATGGCACCGGCCGATCGGACTCATCGACGACGTTGACGGCCGCGAGGTCGGCCCAATCAGGTATCCGCACGGCAAGCCGGCGCGCGGCCTTCAGCGAGATCCGCTGACGAACCACTTCGGCGGTTTCCACCACGGCCTGTTCGGCCGCTGCACAAAGCCGGTCGACAGGCAGACGCACCCGCAACTCCCCGTCGGTGTCATCGACAGCCGCCTCCCAGCAGGCATGCAGCGCGCGGGGCCCGGAATAGTTGCAGCAGCAGCCGTTGTAGGTCACCGGCAGGCCGTCGTCGTCCAGGCCGCAGAGTTCGTTGGGCGTGAACATTCCGACCCAGGCCCCCTCCAGACGCCGGGCAGCCGCCCAATCGGCCTCCTCCCCGGCCGGCAGCGGCCGCTCGGGAAACTCGCCATGCTGCAGTGCCCGGGTCAGCTCCGCCTCGTCGGCGCCGCGGGCCAGCGTGGCCTGTACGGTCGCGGATTCGCCCGGCCGGATGCGCCCCAGGTGCCAGCCGATCACCCCTCCGGCGTTGCCTTCGAATGCCGCTTGCGGAGCATGCCAATCGAAGCAGGCATCGCCCAGCAGTTCGACCGCATCGCCGGTCGAGCAGAAGTCGGCCTGCGGTTCGCCGCGCAGACCGACGCGGCACGTCGATCCGACCGCCATGACGGCGCAGGTCCGCGGATCCAGCTCACCTCGCTCCGTCAAGGGCGTTTCCGTTTCCAGATTGGCCGAGAAAAACAGCCGGACTCCGCTCAGGTCGTTGCGGCCGCGGTTGGTGACGGTGAACGTGCGCACGACCCAGGGGCCGTCGCCGCAGGCGGTCCGATGTTCGATCGCCACATCACCGTCGGTGGTGGCGACCACGCCTCGAACCCCCCCACGGTCTCCAACCGGCGGCTCCTGGACTGTCAGGCCATGCGGCCGGACCGGCTGCAGCGACTGATAGCCGAACCACGCCCGCCGGCCGTTGTACTCGATGCCGTAGAGGTACTGGGATACGCCCCCGGGGCCGTCTCCGGTCAGCGTCTGACGGCCGACGGTCTCGTGGTTGAAACAGCCGGCGGCGTCGGTCTCCAGCGAAGTGTAGCCGTTTCGCACGATCCGCTTGAGCCGTTGAGCCTGGCGCAACGCCCGGCGGTAATCCTCGTCCGGCCGGAACTGGGTCGGCAGGATGCTGTTAAAGGTGTAGCGCTCCACGTGGTCCCACAGCGCATCCCAGGAGGCCAGCTCCGCATCGAGTCGGGCGCAACCGGCCAGGCAGGCTGCGAATTCGACCATGTCCGCGACGCAGCACAGCTCGGACATCTCCCGGACCGACTGACCGTCGTGACCGGTGTTTTCCGGGAACCATCCCCAGGACGAACCGGCGTTCACGTTCTCGGGCGCCAGCGTCCAGTCGTAGACCTTTCGCGACCAGCGCAGCAGGCTCAGTCCCCGCTCGCGCTGCCCGCGCCGGACGAGGGCCTGCCCATAGCGGGCCACACCCAGTGCCGTCGAGACGTGGGCGTGAAAGTGGCCCCGGAATGAGCCGTCCGGCCCGAACACGAAATGGCCGCTGTCGGGCTCCTCAGGCCGATGTCCCTCCCGGCCGGACAGCACGCCGGCGACCAGCTCGTCCAGGAACTGCCCCACCTCCGGCTGCTCCGCGGCGTCCCAGTACACCGCGAGCGGCTCGATGAGCTGGCCGGCCCGGGGAACCCAGATGTCGTCGCCCCGCTCCTTGCCGGTGGCATGATCGAAGGGATAGACGGCGAAAGTTCCGTAGCGGGAATCCTGCCCGCGCACCGCCAGGGCCCGCAGGGAGGCGATCATGCGGTCGATGCGCTGCCGGGCGGCCGCCTTCTCCTCCGCTGTGGCAGCCGCCTGCCACAGCGCCACCAGGGCCCGCAGCGTGCGCCCCTGGTCCCACATCTGGTAGTGATAAAGCCCCTCGGCCGGCCTGGACCGCTCCGGCACGCACGGCATGCCCGTATCCGGAGCCAGGATGGACTCCATGGCGTCAAGCTGGCCGCGCTCGACATCCCGCCCGGTGGCCGTGTCACCGGTCATCTCCCGCAGATACTGCCAGCACAGGACCGCCCGGCCGGTGCAGTCGCCCCAGTCCCACTGGGCGTGGTCCAGTCGGACGTGCGGCAGGCACATGCATATGAACAGGGCCCGCCGCAGCTCGGGGTGCTCCGGGACGGGATTGACCGCGCGGACCATGAACCCCTGCAGCGCGAGCCGCGCCGCCGGCAGCAGGTCCTTGCGGTACTCCGGTAGCGCCTCGGCCGCGGTTCCGGACGAGGCGGTCAGAAGCAACAGCACAACGATCGAACGGGCTCTCACCGGCATCTGTATCCTCCCTGGGATCATCCGCGACCATGGAATTCTGTTCTCAGCCTGATCCACGTGATGCGTGCAGCGACAGGCGCCTTTGCGGGCCATGCGGTCACTCGCGGCGGTATTCTACCCCACCCGGCTGCCGCGCAGGGAACTCGACCGCCAGCTTCACGGGTACACCCGCCCCATCATCCGCGGATAGGCGATCGTTTCGCGGATGTGCCGCAGGCCGCAGATCCAGGCGACGGTGCGCTCGACACCCAGCCCGAAGCCGCCGTGGGGCACGCTGCCGTAACGCCGCAGGTCCAGGTACCACTCGTAGGGCGCAGGATCGAGCCGTTCCTCGGCCATGCGCTCCAGCAGCACCTGCAGGTCGTCCTCGCGCTGCGAGCCGCCGATGATCTCACCGTAGCCGTCGGGGGCCAGAAGGTCGAAGTTGCGGACCACGCGCGGATCCTGCTCGTCGCGCTTCATGTAGAAGGCCTTGCAGCCGCGCGGGTAGTGGGTGACGAACACCGGCCGGTCGTGCAGCCGCGAGATGATCGTCTCGTCGCTGCCGCCGAGATCCTTGCCCCACTCGAAGTCCGCGGCCAGCTGCATGTGCGTCGGGATGTTGCGGACCTGCTCCTCCAGCTCGGCCAGTTCCTCGCGTTCGGCAATGACCTCGGCGGCGAGCTTCTCCTGGACGTGCCGCTTGACGCCGGCAGCGTCGCGCTGGGCCTCCTTGGCGGGGATGGACGTCTTGAGGGCCTCGATGCGGGCCTGTTTCTCCGCCAGGTCGCGTTCGAGCAGCTCCCGCGCCGCCGGGCCGTGGAGGATGTCCACCGCCTGGCTGTAAGTGATGCGGTGGAAGGGCCTGACGATGCGCTCCAGCCGGGAAATGTCCTGTCCGAGGAACTCCAGCTCGGCCCGGCAGTCCCTCAGGCAACGGGCCACGATGCTGCAGACGAAATCCTCGGCCACATTCATGACGTCCTCGAGCCGGGCCCAGGCGATCTCCGGCTCGACCATCCAGAACTCCGTCAGGTGGCGGCGGGTCTTGGACTTCTCCGCCCGGAACGTCGGTCCGAAGCAGTACACCCGGCCGTAGGCCATGGCCGCGGCCTCGAGGTAGAGCTGCCCGGTCTGGGCGAGGTACATCGGCTCGCCGAAGTAGTCCACCTCGAACAGCGTCTGGGCCCCCTCCCCCGCCGACGGCGCGAAGATCGGCGTGTCCACCAGCAGGAAGCCGTGATCGTTGAAGAACCGGCGGATCGCATCGATGACCGTGTGCCGCACCTTCATGATCGCCGTCGGCCGGCGCGAGCGCAGCCACAGGTGACGGTGCCTGAACAGAAAGTCGATGCCGTGTTCCTTGGGGGTGATCGGGTAATCGACCGCACGATGCACGATCTGCAGGCTGCTGACGTGCAATTCGTGACCGCCGGGAGCCCGTTCGTCGGCGTGTACCGTGCCGGTGATGGTCAGCGAGGATTCCTGCGCGGCGTGCGATGCCACCTCGAACACCTCCGCCGGCACGTCGGCCTTGCCCACGACGCACTGACACAGCCCGCTGCCGTCGCGGACCACCAGAAAGGCCACCCTGGCGGAGACCCGCGTGTTGTAGACCCAGCCGGCCAGCGTGACCGACTGTCCGACGTGGTCCTTCAACTCGGAAATCAGCACGCGATCGGTCATTGATTCGTCGCCTCCCGCACTCCGGGCCGGCTCGCTTCCGCCCGTTGTGCCGCCTGGGGGTTCACAGCAGAACGATGTTTCGCCGCTTCAGTTCGGCCCGCATCTCCTCGGGCCACAGGCTCGACTGCACCTCGCCGATATGGGCCTTGCGCAGGAAGAACATGCACAGCCGCGACTGCCCGATGCCCCCGCCGATGGTCTGCGGCAGCTCTCCGGCGGCCAGCCGCCGGTGGAAGGGCAGATTCAGGCGTTCCGGGCAGCCGCGAAGATCCAGTTGCCGCCTCAGGGCCGGCGGGTCCACGCGAATGCCCATCGAGCTGAGCTCGAAACCGCGCTCCAGCACCGGATTCCACACGAAGATGTCGCCGTTGAGGCCCGGACCCAGCTCCGTCGGGGTGGTCCAGTCGTCGTAGTCCGGCGCCCGCCCGTCATGCGGGCGGCCGTTGGCCAGCGGCGCTCCGATGCCGATGATGAACACCGCCCCGTGCTCGCGGACGACACGGTTTTCGCGCTCCTGCGGCGTCAGATCCGGGAAGCGGCGCTCGAGCTCCGTGGTGTGGATGAAGGTGATCGTTTCGGGCAGCGTCGGCCGGATGACGGGGTACTTCCCGGCCACGTGCTGCTCGGTGAGCCGGATCACGCCGTAGATCCGTTCGACGACCGACCGCAGGAACCCCAGGTTCCGTTCGCCCGGCCGCATGACCAGCTCCCAGTCCCACTGGTCCACGTAGATGCTGTGGGTCTCGTCCAGCACCTCGTCCGGCCGGATGGCGTTCATATCGGTGTACAGCCCCTCCCCGGGGGCAAAGCCGTAATCCGCCAGCGCCATCCGCTTCCACTTGGCCAGTGACTGCACGATTTCGGCCCGGCGTTCGGCCATCGCCTTGATCGGGAACGACACCGGCCGCTCGACGCCGTTGAGGTTGTCGTTGATTCCCGAATCCGCCGGGACGAACAACGGCGCGCTGACCCGCAGCAGGTTCAGGGCCTGTCCCAGGTTCGTCTGAAAGAACTCCTTGATCACGCGGATGGCCCGCTCCGTCTCGCGCAGATCCAGAAGCGGCACATACCCCGTATTCTCGCGCTGCACCATGAACAGCCCTCCATGCCCGCCGCCGGCGGTCGCAGGTGAGGATCATACGCGCCGCCGCCGGGGCTCACAAACCGTCCTTGGCCCCGGCCGTCGAACGGGGTAGTCTCAGGCGATCCTCTGCCGCACCGGCGGCCCGGGCATCGGGTCGCCCGGTCACTGCCCGCGACGTGGCGGGCTCGGAAGTGGCCGGCGAAATGGCGGTCGGAATGGGGGAAACCGAAGACCGGGGAGAACGATGATGAGTTCCGCCGAAATCCGCCCCGTGATCGTTCGCCACGAGGAGGACGCCCGGGCCGAGTCCAGCACCTGCGGCCGGCGCCTGCGGCTGATCAGCCGCGAAGACGCTGCCTCCGGTGTGGCGGCCTGGGCTCACGTGGTCGAGATCGACGGCTCCCGGGAGCATTTCCACAGGCGTGCCACCGAGCTGTATTACGTGCTGGAGGGCGAGGGCTCCGTCCGCCTGGACGGCGTCGAGCATGCGATCCGCAAGGGCTCCCTCGTGCACATCCCTCCCGGTGTGGTCCACAGCGCCGCCGGGCGGCTCCGCGTCCTGGTGGTCGGAATCCCCGACATCGGCGAGGACGACCTGTTCTTCACCGAACCTCCGGCCGGTCGGGATTGACGCCGTGGAACTCCCGCCTGCCGTTCACGGCGGGCCTTCTCCGGCTCGACGACGCCCGCCGGTCGTCGCGGGATCGAGGATCTCCTCGACGGGGCGGGCGATACCGCGGAACACCTCCGCCGGCACGGTGCAGGTCTGCCAGCGGGGCGACCGCCGTCGGCAGTGTCGTCGGTACGCATCGAGCCGGACGGCCAGGAAGGCGAAGCGATGCCCGGCGCGGGCGAATCGGGTTGCCGCGGGCCACCGGCTCTCGGCACCCTCCAGCAGGTAGGCGAAAACCAGGCGGGCCTCGTAACCGGGGCCGAAGGCCTGTTCCCAGCAGGCCAGACCTTCCAGGTCGCCGAGCGTCACCCAGTTCTCCCAGTAGCGCGGTGCCCCGCCGCCGGCGGTATACGGAAACCGGCGGCCCTTGACGTCCACCAGCCAGGCCGGGCCGCCAGGAGGGTATACCAGGAAGTCGAAAGACTTGACCGCCGCGCCCCAGAATGATGCCGCCCGATGGTCGTTGGCGTCCACGTAGGGCACGCCCCGGGAGGAGAGGAAGGTTGCGAAGGCGGCCTCGTAATCCACGCGGGTCGCAGGTCCCGCCGTGGCCGCATGCCCGCCGGCCGGCGACGTCCCGCAAAGCGCCGGTTCCTCACATGCAAGGGTTCTCGCAGAATGCATCGGCCGGGATCTCCTGTTGCCGACCGCTGGCCATGTCCTTGACCACCAGGTGCCCGCGGGCCTTGTACTCCTCGCCCACGATGACGACCCGGAGCGCCCCGGCGGCCGAGGCCTGCTTGAGCTGTTTGCCCAGACTCTGCCGACGGTAGCTGAACTCCGCGCCGACCCCCCGCCGCCGCAGTCGGGCGGCCAGGACGAGCACCGCGTCGAACATCTCGGGAGCCGCGTCGATCAGGAATACCTCGGTGCGCCTCGTGGTCCGGGCCTGGGACGGAATCCGCCCCAACTCCTCCAGCAGCTCCTGAATCACCACGTCGGAGGTCCCGAAGCCGACGCCCGACATCGGCGGGCCCCCGAGGCTTTCCAGAAGCTGATCGTAGCGCCCGCCGCCGCAGATCGCGCGGCTGAAACCGCCTCGCCCGAAGCCCTCGAAGACCGTACCGGTGTAGTAGGCCAGCCCGCGGACCACGCCCATGTCGAAGCTGCAGTACTCCCCCACCTCCATGCGGTGCAGGAGATCCAGCACGCTGCGCAGACGGGCCAGCGACGATTCCGCCCGGGCGTCTCCGGCCGCCGCTCGGGCGACGATCTCGAGCCCCTCGGTACCGCGGGCCTGGCTGATCGAGATCAGCGTCTCTCGCTCCCCGGCCGAAGCGCAGACCTTCTCGACCGCCTCGGCGAAGGCCTCCGGCGGCAGCTTGTCGCGCTTGTCCAGCACCGCAAAAATGGCCGCGTGTCTCGGGGGGGCGAATCCCCGGGCCGACAGCAGCGCCGCCAGCAGGGCCCGGCAGTTGACCTTCATGACCATGTCGGCGGGCGTCAGGCCGATCTCACGGAAGAAGTCCAGGGCGACGAAGATGCATTCGGCGTCGGTGACCGCATCATCCAGGCCGACGATGTCGATGTTCCACTGGAAGAACTCGCGGAGCCGGCCGCGCTGCGGGCGTTCGGCCCGGCACAGCCGGGGCATGCTGAACCACTTGATCGGCCGCGGCAGGGCGCCGGCCCGGGCGTTGATCATCCGGGCCAGCGTGGGGGTCATCTCGGGACGGATGGCCAGCTCCCGGTCGCCCCGGTCGGTGAGGTGAAACAGCTCCGAGACGATACCTTCGCCGCTTTTGGCCCGGTACAGGTCGAGCAGCTCCAGGATCGGCCCGTCGTACTCCTCGAAGCCGTTGCGCAGCGACACCCGCCGCCAGGCCTCGGTGATCCAGTTGCGGATCGCCATGTCCTCGGGGTAAAAGTCGCGCGTGCCCTTGACCGCCTGGAACTTCATGCCGTTGCCCGTCCGGGAGAGGACGCCCCGGTCGCCTCATGCCGACTTGAGCACACCGCCTGTCGCCCGCGCCCGGCGGCCTTTCGCCACGGCTCTGCTGGACCGGGGCAGCTTGCGGGCACCGCGCCGCCCGGGACGCGCCGGGGTCTTGCGGCCCCTCGCCCGGCGGGCGGCCTGGCGCCGGCGCCGTGCGGCCAGGTACTCGCGGGCGTAGGCCATGATCTGCTCAGGGTCGACGAAGAGCTTGTCGTAGTCGTACTCGTCCCCGTGCCAGTCGCACTCCCTGGGCGTGTAGGCCCGGCAGATGGCCGGCCGGCTCTCGTAGATGCCGCAGCGGTTGTCCGGGAGCAGGGCCCTGCACCGCCGGTTCACCTGCAGGTACCACTTGCCGTCCTCGACGAAAACGGCCGCGTCCTCGTGCAGCAGGAACCAGCGGATGTCGTCGAAATCCCGGCGCGTCCGGGGACGATCGATCTCGAAGGCGAAGTATCGGCAGCACAGGGCCACGCAGCGGTCGCAGAGACTCCCGCCGCCCCTGGTGGAAGGCAGCTTCATGCTGGTTCCTCGCGCGGCCGGAGCCGTCGGGCGGTCCGGCACCGGGAATCCTACCCGGCGTCGGGGCCGTGCCGCCTCAGATCGTTTTCATACCCCGGCAAACCGGGCTTTTCAAGCCCGGCCGGCGGCTTGGGCCGCTTACGGCCGCAGGCAGAGCAGACAGAGGCGCCGGCGGGCCGGTGTCGTATCCGATCAGCCGCCGCCGGGGTCGGTCTCCAAGCCGTAGCGCTTCATCTTCTTGTAAAGGGTCGTGCGGTTGATCTCCAGAAGCTGGGCGGTGAGCTGGCGGTTCCAGTTGTTGGCCCGCAGGGCCTGCTCGATGATCTGCCGCTCGGGCCCCTCCAGGGCCTTCTTGAGCGACATCGGGCGGTAGACTCCCGGCGAAACCGGAACGGCGCGAACCTCCTCCACCAGGTGCTCGGGCAAATCCTCGACGTCCAGGATACGCTTCTTGCTCAGGACCACGGCCCGCTCGACGACGTTCTCCAGCTCGCGCACGTTGCCCGGCCAGTGGTAGCGCTGGAGGATCTGCATGCAGGCCTCGGAGAAGCCGGTCACGTCGCGCCGCAGCTGGGCGGCATACTGCTTGAGGAAGTGGCCGGCCAGCAGCGGGATGTCGCCGATGCGGTTGGCCAGGCTGGGCAGCTGGATGGTGACCACGTTGATGCGGTAGAACAGATCCCGCCGGAAGCGCCCGGCTTCCACCGCCCGCGCGAGGTCCTCGTTGCTGGCCAGGATGACCCGGACGTTGACCGTTTCGGTCTTGTTGGAGCCCACCGGCTCGAAGCGGCGCTCCTGCAGGACGCGCAACAGCTTGACCTGCAGGGCCGGCGTCGCCGAGGAGATCTCGTCGAGGAAGATAGTGCCGCCGTGGGCGGCCTTGAACTTGCCCTCCTTGTCGCCTACCGCCCCGGTGAAGGCGCCCTTGACGTGACCGAAAAGCTCGCTTTCCAGAAGGCTCTCGGGCAGAGCGCCGCAGCTGACTTCCACGAAGGGGTCGCTGCGGCGGGCGCTGCGGTGGTGTATGGCCCGGGCAATCAGCGACTTGCCGGTGCCCGATTCCCCCTGGATGAGCACCGTGGTGGGCGAATCCGCCACCGTCTCGATGAGGTCGAAGATCCGCAGCATCTTGTAATCGTGGCCCACGATGCTGTCAAGGCTGTAACGCATGTCCAGGGCCTCGCGCAGCGAGCGGTTCTCGCGGATGAGCGACTGCTGCTGCAGGGCCCGTTCGACGGTCAGGCGGATCTCGTCGTCGATGATCGGCTTGGTCAGATAGTCGTACGCGCCCATCTTGATCGCCTCGACAGCGCTCTCGATGGTCCCGTAGCCGGTGATGATCACCACGACGATCTCGGGGTAGCGCTGCCGGACGAGCCGCAGCAGCTCGAAGCCGTCGCCGTCCGGCATGTTGATGTCGGTGATCACCAGGTTGTAGGCCCGTCGCTCCAGCGCCGTGACGGCCTCGCCGAAGCTGTTGACCCCGTCGGCCTGGTAGCCCTCCAGGCTGAGGAACTCCGCCAGCGACTCGACGATGATGGCGTCGTCATCGACCACCAGGATACGGGCCGTTTCCTCCCGCGGCTGCGTCATGATCGGGCCTCCTCGCCCCGGGCCGGCGGACGGTCCCGGAAGGGTTCGCTGCCGGGCTGGCGGATCGTGGCGCAGGCCGACAGCGGAATCCGCACGGTGAACAGGCTCCCGCCCTCTGGCCGACGCTCGGCCAGGATCTGGCCGTTGTACTTCTCCACGATCTCCCGGCAGATCGCCAGGCCCAGACCGGTGCCCTTGCCCGGCGGCTTGGTGGTGAAGAACGGCTCGAAGATCCGGGAGGCGTCGGCCGGCAGCCCGATCCCCGTGTCCGCCATACGGATCAGAACATCCGTTTCGGTGCGTTCGGTCGAGATCATCAGCGTCCCCCCGTCGGGCATGGCGTCCAGGGCGTTCTTGATCAGATTGCAGAACACCTGGAAGAGACTCGTGCCCCGGATGGCCGGCATGTTCTCGGTCAGCGTGCAGACGATCGAAACGCCCGCACGCACGGCCTGCTCGGCCATGACCTTGACCGCCTCCTCGACGATGCTGTTGATGCCCGCGTCCTCGAACGCGGTGTGCGTGCTGCGTGAGAACTCGACCAGCTCCCGGACGATCTCGGCCATGCGCATCAGACCGGTGCGAGCCTGCTGCAGATAGTCGGAAAGCCTCTCGGTCCGCCCCAGATCGAGGGCTCGCAGGGAGAGATTCAGATAACGCAGGATGCCGTCCAGCGGATTGTTCAGCTCGTGGGCCACCCGGGCGGCCAGCTTGCCGACGGCGGCCATGCGCTCGGAGACCGCCAGACGCTGGGCCATGCTGGTCGCAGCGGTGACATCCTCGATGACCAGCGTCCCGCCCGTGCACTCCAGCCCGGCGGCATCCAGCATCGGGACACAGACGAGGTTCAGCAGACGATCCTCGCGACCCCCCTGCCGGTAGATCACCTGGTCGAAACGCCGCGGGCGGCGGTCCTGGAGAACCTCGTTCAATTCCCGGGCCCAGTCCTGGTAACGGGAGTCCACCGTGGCGTCGGCCAGGGCCTCGGCGATCGAGCGATGCGCGCCGATCAGGAAGGCCGCCGCCGGGTTGTGGCGAACCACCTGCAGCCGCCGGTCGAACACCGCCAGCCCCAGTGACAGGCACTCGAACACGCGCCGGCCGAGATCCATCGATTCGGCCAGCGGGGTGCCCGGATGCGTCGTGGGCGCACCTGGCTCCGTGGAGGAATCACTCATCGCGGCCTCTAACCGCCTCTGCCCACCCCTGACCGCGCCGCCTATGACCGAGTCGACGCCTGTGCGTCGAGGTGCCTGAGCCCGGGTCTCATGATGCCTCCGGTCATCAAGGATCCTCAGACGCCACGGGCCGCAGACCCCGCCAGTCCAGTCACGGCGGTTGTCGCTTCCAGAGACCCCCGGACGCCATGGGCTGCGGCCATCCCCCGACCTAATATCGGCATGCCGGGCGGCCATCTGTTGATCCAGAACAACGTCAGTCTCGCCGGGCCGTTGCTCCAGGTCAACACTGAGGACGCAGGAATCCGCCGGGCTCTTCCGAGCGAGGTTGGAGCGGATTTCCGTCTCCGATGTGGTCAGGCAACCGGGTTTGAGACCTGATGACCGGCTCGGCCGGGACGGTCGGATGGATGACGAAAACGCGATGATTGATGCGAACCACGCCAACCGAGCTCACAC
Source organism: uncultured Phycisphaerae bacterium (assembly GCA_938005315.1). Taxonomy (GTDB): domain Bacteria; phylum Planctomycetota; class Phycisphaerae; order UBA1845; family PWPN01; genus CALLOB01. The sequence goes on along the minus strand of CALLOB010000037.1, from coordinate 21,140 downwards.
CGGGCACGTAACAGAGATCGAGGTAACCGGGGGCGCGCAGGGGGTAGTAAAGGCCGGGAACGAACTCGGCGTCGATCCAGGCCGTGCCCGCCAGAGCCCGGACGCCGGTGAGGCGAACAGGCCAGCCGGCCTCCGCCGACTCCCCGACCCAGGCGACCAGGCCGACGATCGCGCCGACCGAGAGGTCCGGCTCGGGGCCGGCCGTCAGCCCGATCGATCGCCGCAGCGATTCCCAGTCAGCCCTCTGGCGGATGACCAGCAGCGTGAACTCGGGGGATAGCTCCTCGATGAGCCTCTGCGGGAGCGGAAGATCGAAGCTGATGCGGGCCCGACCCAGGGGAACGGGTTTCAGTGGTTCGACCCGGGCAAGCTCCCACGTGGCGACTTCCAGCGGTGCGGCCGCGGGCCCGGTGCAGCCTGCGGCGGCGACCAGGCCGGTGCAGCCTGCGGCGACCAGGAGGGTGCAGGTCCAGACGACCGGCTCGCGGCGCGGCGACGGCACGTTGTGAGCGGTTGAAGCGCAGGCTATAGTAGCGCCGCTTTGCATGGCGCGGAGTATTGTCCTCCGGTGCGGTGCGCAAGGCAACCGTCCGGAGCGCCGTCAGGCCAGGGCACCGGTCCAGCGCCGCCCGGCGAGGGCGGCGGTGAAGTGACGACATCGTGAACCGGCGGCCGGCCGGGCGGGCCCGCGGCACACCGGTGAAAGTCGGCGGAACATGAAGAAACTTCTCGTCATCCTGGCCTTGGCGGGCGTGCTGGTCGGCGGCTACTACTGGGTGCGGCGCAACACTCAGCTGTCGCTGTCCTTCCTGGAGGGCAAGAAAACCACCGTGCGCCGGGGCGACCTGGTCGTCCCGATCACCGCCAACGGTCACATCAAGCCGGCCAGCGTGACCCGCATCAAGGCCCAGGCCAGCGGTGAGATCGTGGAGATACCCTTCGACGTCGGCATGATGGTCCGCAGGGGCGACCTGCTGATCCGGCTGAACGAGGACGACGAGCAGCGGAACGTGGACCGGGCGACGGCGGACCTAGCCCGGGCGGAGGTCACGCTGGAACAGGCCCGGATCGCCGAGCGGCAGCACCGGGAGGTCGGGGTGCGGCTGGCCGAAGCCAAGGTCGCCCAGGCCGAGGCCCGGTCCAGGCGGGCCGATTTCGAGTATGAGCGCGTCAGACGGCTCCGCGAGGAGGGGCAGGCCGGTCCGGCGGAGTTCGAGTACGCCGAGTGTGCCAGGCGCGAGGCCGACGCCCTGCTGGCTTCGGCCCGGGCCGAGATGCAGCAGGCCGCGCTGGCCATCGAGGCCGCCGTGCAGGACGTGCGCGTGGCCGAAGAGAACGTCAAGAACGCCCGCAAGGCGCTGGAAGACGCCCAGCAGCGGTTGCGGGAGACGCGAATCTTCTCGCCGATCGACGGCATGGTGCTGGAGCGGCCGGTGCAGGTGGGAGAGGTGGTCCTCAGCGGTACCAAGTCGCTGACCGGCGGGAACGTGCTGGTGGAGCTGGCCGACGTGTCGGCGGTCTACGCGGTGGTCAACGTGGACGAGGCGGACATCGGGCTGGTCCGGCAGCTGGCCCCGCCGTCGGCGGTGCCGGGTCCGACGGCCACCCAGGCGGTCTTCGTCCCGGAGGCGTCCATCGACCCCGACCAGCTGGTGCAGGTGGAGGTGGAGTCCTTTCCGCAGAGCCGGTTTCACGGAGTGATCGAGCGGATCGCCCCGCAGTCGGAACTCAACCAGGCCATCGCGACCTTCAAGGTCTGGATCCGGATCACCAGCGAGAACCGTCACGAGCTCGTCGGGCTGTTGAACACGCAGGCCGAGGCCCACTTCACCGCCCGCAGCGTGACCAACGCCCTGCTGGTGAGCTACGACGCGTTCCGCAAGAACCCCAACGGCGAGGGCTTCGGAGTCTACGTGCCGGTGAGGCGGCCCGGGCAGTCGCGCGAAGGCTGGGAGTTCAGGCCGTGCAGGTTTGGGGCCGACAACGGCATCGACGTGGAAGTGCTGGATGGGCTCTCCGAGGGCGAAGAGGTCTTCACCGTGCTGCCGGTCAAGACCGACAAGGAACGTCGGGCCGAGGAGCGGGCCGAGGAGGACGACTAACCCCGCGTGCGACCCCGACCCGAGAGCCGCATGAACGATCCGATCATCAGCATCCGCGGCATGACCAAGCACTATCGCATGGGCGATACTGTCGTGCATGCGCTGGACGGCGTGGACCTGAATGTGGCCCGGGGCGAGTTCGTGAGCATCACCGGCGCCTCTGGCAGCGGCAAGAGCACGCTGATGCATCTGATCGGCTGCCTCGACCGCCCCACCGCCGGCTCCTACGTGCTGGCCGGCCAGCAGGTGGACCGGATGAGCGACCGGCAGCTGGCCCGGGTCCGCAACCGGTCGATCGGCTTCGTGTTCCAGACCTTCAACCTGATCAACCGTACGACCGCGGTGGACAATGTGGCCGTACCGCTGATCTACGCCCGTGCCCGGGGCACCCGCGCCCGGGCCATGCAGGCCCTGCGCCGCGTGGGTCTGGAACACCGGGCCCATCACCGGCCCAGCGAACTGTCGGGCGGGGAGCGGCAGCGCGTGGCCATCGCCCGGGCGCTGGTCAACAACCCCCCGCTGCTGCTGGCCGACGAACCGACCGGCAACCTGGATTCGCGGACCGGCGAGCAGATCCTGGAGCTGTTCCACGAGCTGCATGCCGCCGGGGTGACAATCTGCCTGGTCACGCACGAGATGGCGGTGGCCGCCCAGGCCGATCGGGTGGTGCGGATGCGCGACGGCAGGATTCTCGAGGACCGCCCGGTAGACGAAGAACTCCGCGCCCAGCTGCTGTCCGAGCGGACGGGCGCCGAGAAGCTCCGGCCCGGGCGGGGCTGACCTTCCGCGTCCGGCGCGGGGAGATGCGATGTTCGTTCTCCAGGTCATCTGGATGGCACTTCGGGGGCTGCGGGCCAACCTGCTGCGCTCGCTGCTGGCCACGCTGGGCGTGATCATCGGCGTGGCCGCGGTCATCTCGGCGATGAGCATCCTGGAGGGCTCGCAGCGCGACATCGTGGAGCGTTTCGAGAGTCTCGGCAGCGACACGATCATCATCACCCCGGCGCTGGCCCGCAGCGGCGGGCGGGTGACGGGCATCGCCCAGACGCTCAGCGTGGAGGACGCCGAAGCCCTGGCCGACCCGCGGCTGTGCCCCAATGTCAAGGCGGCCGCGCCGCAGGTGACGCTGCGCAACGTCTCGATCAAGTACTTCAGCCGCAACGACGAGGTCGAGGTCATGGGCACCAGCGAGGCCTTCGCCGCCATGTACTCCTACCGCGTCGCGGCCGGGATGGGGCGCTTCCTGGAGCGCGAGGACGTCAACGCCAAGGCCAAGGTCGTGGTCCTCGGGCACCGGGTGGCCCGCAACCTCTTCGGGGGGGCCAACCCCGTCGGACAGGCGGTCAAGATCAAGGGCGTGCCCTTCCGCGTCGTCGGGGTGATGGAGAAGCGCGGCAACATCGGCTTCCTCAACGTGGACCGCCAGGTCTTCGTGCCGGTGACCACCGCGATGTCGCGGCTGATGGGCATCCGCTTCCTGCACAACATCTCGGTCCAGGCGGTCTCGCCGGAGCGCGTCGATGCCGCCATCGCCGAGATCAAGCGCGAGCTGCGCCGCCGGCACGACATCCGCATCCGCACCGGCGGCAAGGATGATTTCCAGATCGCCAGCCAGGAGGAGCAGCGCCGGCAGTTCCAGGAGGTCTCGCAGATCTTCCAGGTGGTGCTCTACAGCATCGCCGGGATCAGCCTGGTGGTCGGCGGCATTGGGATCATGAACATCATGCTCGTGTCGGTCACGGAGCGCACCCGGGAGATCGGCGTGCGGATCGCGGTCGGCGCCCAGCGCATCGACATCCTCGGGCAGTTCCTCATCGAGGCGAGCATCATCAGCCTGCTGGGCGGGGCCTTCGGCGTCGGCATGGGCTGTCTGATGGCCGACCTGCTCGAAAACGCCACTCAGATACTGGAAACCTACACCACCACCAGGGCCGTCGCCTGGGCCCTGGCCATGGCTACGCTCACCGGCATCGTCAGCGGCATCTATCCGGCCTACAAGGCTTCCAGCCTGGACCCCGTGGAGGCCCTGCGCTACGAGTGAGCCGCGTCGCACGGTCCCCGCCCGGCGGTTTACGCGAGAATCGCAGTCCCGGGCATCCGCCCCGCGGCCGGCCTATAATGCGCATATGAATGACGCCTCGAACAACCAGGGGCGACTGGTTCTCCTCACGGGAGCCACCGGGTTCGTCGGCGGACGGCTCCTGCCCGTGTTGAGCGGCGCGGGCTACCGCGTCCGGTGCCTGGCGCGCGACCCTCAGCATCTGCGGCCGCGTCTTCCGCCCGGCGCCGAAGCGGTGCGCGGCGATCTGCTGGATCCGGATTCGCTCGCCGCGGCCATGAAGGGCGTCGAAGTAGCCTGGTACCTGGTTCACTCGCTGGCCGCCGGCGGCCGATTCGACGAGCAGGAACGCGCCGCCGCCCGCAACTTCGCCGAGGCCGCGGCCGTCGCGGGGCTTCGACGCATCGTTTATCTCGGCGGGCTGGGTCGGGGCGCGGAACTGTCTGCCCACCTGGCCAGCCGCCAGGAAGTCGGCCGGATTCTCCGCGAGGGCCGGGTGCCGACCATCGAGCTGCGGGCGTCGATCATCATCGGCTCCGGCAGTTTCTCATTCGAGATGATCCGGGCCCTCGTGGACCGGCTGCCGGTCATGGTGACGCCGCGATGGGTCCGGCGACGGGCCCAGCCGATCGCCATCGAGGATGTTCTGGCCTACCTGCTGGCGGCGGCCGACGTGCCCGTCGAGGGCAGCGCCGTCTTCGAGATCGGCGGACCGGACCAGGCCAGCTATCTCGACATCATGAGGGAATATGCCCGTCAGAGAGGGCTGCGGCGCTGGATAATCCCCGTGCCGGTGCTCACCCCGCGGCTGTCGAGCCTGTGGCTGCGGCTGGTCACGCCGCTGAACGCCGCCGTCGGGCGAAAGCTCATCGACAGCATCGTCTGCGACACCGTGGTCAAGGATCGGCGGGCTCTGGAGGTTTTCAACATCCGACCGCGAAGTCTGGCCGAAGCCATCGCCCGGGCGCTGGCCTGCGAGGATCAGGAATGCGCCCTGACCCGCTGGTCGGACGCCCGCTCCTCGTCCGGCCGGATCGCGGGCTTCGGCGGCTCACGATTCGGCTCACGCCTGGTGGACCGCCGCGAAACCTGGGTTCCCCTGCCCCCCGCGGCAGCCTTTGCCCCGATCCGGGGCATCGGCGGCTCGCGCGGCTGGTATTATGGCAACCTGCTGTGGCGGATCCGCGGGCTGATCGACCAGATCCTCGGCGGCGTAGGCCTGCGCCGCGGGCGGCGCGATCCCGACACCGTGGCCGTCGGCGATACGATCGATTTCTGGCGCGTCGAGGCGTTCGTGCCCGACAGCCTCCTGCGGCTGGCCGCGGAAATGCGGGTTCCAGGGCGAGCCTGGCTGCAGTTCGAAGCCGACCCCCGCGACGGCGGCACGCGCCTGGTCCAGACCGCGGTCTTCGACCCCGCGGGCCTGGCCGGGCTGGTCTACTGGTATGCCCTCTGGCCCATCCACCGGTTCGTCTTCGCAGGAATGCTGAAGGGCATCGCCCGGGCGGCCGTCGAGCACCGCCTCGGCTCCGAGCATTCGGATTCCGCCTCCCCTTCCACCGCCTGAACCTTCCGGGCCGTCGACAGGGAGCACCCCGCGGCCACAAGCGACAGGCTGGGCTGGGTTCGGCGGCCGCCGGGATTCCGCGAAGCAGCCCCGCCGACGACGGATTCAGGCACCGATCCGGCGACACACCAGCCGAAGCACCCGGCGGGTCGAGGCGGTCACCCGCACGCGGTCGTCGATCCGCCACGGCACAACCCACACCGGCCCGCGCCGGTCACAAAGCAGGCATACGATGTCGCGTTCGGGGGCGGGAATCCGCTCGTCGATGAAGAAATCAGAGAGTTTTTTGGAGCCCGGCATGCCCAACGGGCGAAAGCGATCGCCCGGCCGGCGGGCACGCGCTACCAGTGGACCTTCGATGGCGTCGGCATCCAGCCACTCCTCGGCCGGCCAGCCTGTCCCCACGCGACCAGAACGCACCGGGCCGTCCGGCGAGGGCTCGATCAGCTCGGCCACCACGTCGATGCCGAAGGCCGGAAGGCTTGTAACGCCCTCCGCGGCCAGCACGGCCGGCTCCACGGCCTCGGCCGGAGCGCCCCGGGGTCTCGTCCCCGGCGGTTGGAATACCAGCCGGTCGCGGTCCCTGATCAGCCGCCAGCCACCGGGCAGGTGGGTTTCCTGCCCCGTAGCGCCGTCGATCAACCGCGCCGCCGCAGCCAGATGGTCGTAACCGAGCCGTCCCTCCGTCACTCCAGCACGCACCGCCGCCGCCCGGATCAGACGCCATCGCAGCGCGTCGGGTGCATCAGCCAGAACACCCAACACCAGCGTCGGTTGACCGGCTTCATCCGTGGTCAAGACCCTTTTCAGCAGCTTTCCGGTCATCCCCGTCAGGCAACGCTCGGCCATGCGGGCCTGCGATGCCAGGCGCAGCAGGGCCTGATCGATCCGAGGGTTGTGTTCACTTCGCAGCAACGGCAAGAGCTGCTGACGCAGGCGGTTGCGCGTGAAACCCTCGGTCTGGTTGCTTGCGTCTTCCCGCCATGGAAGACCACGATCCAGCAGGTACTGCCGCAAGGCCTCGCGGCGGAATCGAAGAAGCGGCCGGACGATTCGCACGTCGGATCCGGCACGAAGCCGCCGGCGCAGCGGGATTCCCCCCAGCCCCTTGAGCCCCGTACCGCGGATCGTCCGGTGCAGGATCGTCTCGACGTCGTCGTCGGCGTGATGCCCCATCGCCACCACGGTCGAGCCCGACTCCCGGCATACCCGCTCGAGAAACTCCAGCCGGGCCTTCCGGCCGGCCGTCTCCAGCGACAATTTGCGCTCCCGGGCCTGCCCGGCCACGTCGGCTGACTCGACCAGACACTGCAAGCCCAGCGATTCGGCCTGCCGGGCGACGAAGGCGGCATCGGCGGCGGCGTCCAGCCCGCGCAGACCGTGGTCGAGGTGGGCCACCAGGATCCGGCACCCCCATCGCCTGTTCCGGTTGAACGCGTCCAGGAGATGCAGCAAGGCCATGGAATCGGCACCACCGGACACGGCCGCGACCACCGCCTCCCCCGGCGCGATCAGCCGACCGGCGGTCACCCGGCGATCAAAGGCTCTCTCCAGCGCGTGAACGGACATCGTCCCGGACCCTCTGAACCCCCGCACGGCGAGACAGCAACCTGGCTGGGCTGAAGTCCTGCAAAAAGTCTATCCCGCAGCATTCCGGGAGGCGAATCGCCCCGGCCGTGATCGTCAGCGGCCCTGACCCGCTGCGAAGGGGGCGGCACGGGATGCGCGCCCGTGTTTTGTGCGGCTTGGGAAGACGGGTCGCCGGAAACAACGCCGACGGGTATACGCGACGGGTTGGCCCCGAGCGGAAAACCCGGCGGGGGCATGGTTTCTCCGGGTTTATTTCCCTTTTTTCCCGGAGCAACGCGGCATTCAGGACCGATCGGCTCATGGAAACGCCCCCTTTCGGCCGATAGCCCAGACAATTGCGGACATCGGCCGCGAGGTGCAGCTTGGTAGCCAGACTCACCCTCACCATGGGGCCGCGGACGGTCATCGCCCTGCTGGGCGACGACCTGAAATGGCGCTGCGAAGACCTGCTCACTCAGTCTTACCTGAACGCCTGCTTCTCCCCGGCGTGCGTTCCGGAGGGCGACACCGCCCCGCCGGGCTTCCGGCAGGCCATGCTGGCGGCCACGGCCGTCGAACAGGCCGGCTGGGACGTCCATCTCCACGTCCCGCAACTCAACCAGAGCGCCGCCTGACACCGCGCCCTCCCATCTCCAGCCGATGCGCGGTTCCTTCGGCCATGCGATCCGATCATGACAGCCAACATACCGGGAGCGACCGCCCGGCGACCTCTGAAACAGCGGTCCGGCGGAGCCGGCGGCTGCCGCCCCAATCAACGGCAGGCGGCGATGATCTCGCGTGCCCCGCCGCGGACGAGTTGTTCCATTACCCCATCCGCGACAGCCTCGGCGTTCTCCGCTGAACCGCAGGCCTGGGCCCGGGCAATCCGCCTGCCGCCGGGATCGGACACCAGCGCGCGAATCCGCAGCGTCGGGCCGTCGATTTCGGCCAGGATGCCGACCGGCGCGCGGCAGCCGGCGTCCAGCCGGTGCAGGAGGCTCCGTTCAGCGTTCAGGGCCAGGGCCGCGACCGGGTCATTGACCGATTCGACCAGCCCGCGGACGCGCGGATCGTCGGCCCGGCCCTCGATCGCCAGGGCACCCTGACCGGGAGCCGGCAGAAGAACGTCCGCCTCGAAGGGATGCACGATCTGGTCGGCAAGACCCAGCCGGATGAGTCCGGCCATGGCCAGGACCGCGCCGGCGCACTCGCCGCGCCGCATCTTGGCGATCCGCGTATCGACGTTGCCGCGCAGGGGAACAAATGTCAGGTCCGGCCGACGCATGAGCAGTTGAGCCTGCCGTCGCAGGCTGCCGGTACCGACGGCTGCGCCGGCCGGCAGGAACTCGAACGGTCCGTGCGGCGAGACCCAGGCGTCGCGGGGGTCTTCCCGCGGCGGAACCGCCAGGATCGCCAGGCCGGCTGCGGTGTCGGTGGGCAGATCCTTGGCCGAATGGACCGCCAGGTCGATCGATCCGTCCAGCAGCGAGCGGTCGAGTTCCTCCGTAAAAAGCCCCTTGCCGCCGATCTCCGGCAGAGGTCGTCCGCGCAGCCGGTCGCCGCGGGTGGTGATGGTGCGGATCTCGACCCGCAGGCCGGGCCGGGTTTCCCGCAGGCGATCCACGAACCAGCGGGTCTGGGCGGTCGCCAGCTTCGACCCCCGGGTGCCGACGACGATCGGCCTGTCGAGATCCTCGACGGTCACTGCATGGCCCGTATGATGGCTTCCGTGAAGCTGTGGGTGGTGCCGGAGCCGCCGATGTCGCGGGTGAGCTGCTCGGGCCGGCCGGCGGTCAGCACGGCGTCGTAGGCGTTGCGGATACGCGTCGCCGCGTCGGTTTCACCAAGGTGGTTGAGCATCATCACGCCGCTCATGATGCAGGCCAGCGGGTTGGCCAGCCCCTTGCGGGCGATGTCCGGAGCCGAACCGTGGACCGCCTCGAAGACCGCGCAGGTCTCCCCGATGTTGGCTCCCGGCACGACGCCAAGCCCGCCGACGAGCCCTGCGGCCAGGTCGCTGACGATGTCGCCGTAGAAGTTCTCCAGCAGCAGCACGTCGAACTGCGACGGGTCGCGCACCAGCTGCATGCAGCCGTTGTCGATGATCATCTCGTTGTAGGCTACCCGATCGGCGTATTCCCGGTGGGCCTGGCGACAGCACTCCAGGAACAGCCCGTCGGACTTTTTCATGATGTTGGCCTTGTGGAAGACCGTGACCTTGCGCCGTCCGCGGGACACGCAGTAGTCGAAGGCGAAGCGCGCGATCCGGCTGCAGGCCCGGGTGGTGGCGATCTTGAGGCTCTGGATCACGCCGGGCACGATCTCGTTCTCGATGCCCGAGTACAGGCCCTCGGTGTTCTCGCGGATGATGACCAGCTCGACGTTGCCGAAGCGCGCCGGGATGCCCGGCACCGTGCGGACCGGCCTGACGGCGGCGAAGAGATTCAGCTCGCGGCGCAGCCGGACGTTGACGCTCTCGTGGCCCCGGCCGATGGGCGTGGTGACCGGACCCTTGAGGGCCACGCCGTGCCCGGCCACGGCCGCCAGCGTGCGGTTGGGCAGCACGCTTCCGCAGAACTCCAGGGCGGTCGCGCCGATCGGAAGGTTCACCCACTCGATGCTTACACCCGAGGCCTCGATCACCCGCTTGGCCGCGGTGGTGACCTCCGGGCCGATGCCGTCGCCGGGCAGCAGGCAAACCGTGTGGGTCATCTGGCGAATCCTCCTCGGTGCGGCAGCCGGGGCGAGTCCTGCGCCCGGTGCGTCGGCTCCAGCGACCGGTCTTTCGCACGCCGGAGACTACCTGCACATGTATCGCCCGGCGCCCCCGCCGGCCGTCGCTGTCAGGAAGTTACCCGGCAACGCGAAGCACCGAAGCGCCCGGCGCCCCCGCCGGCCGTGACCCATTCTCGCGGGCCGGCCTTGCGTTCCACGAGCCTGCGGCGATTATAGCGGGCTCCTGTGGGCGATCAACGCGTCCGGGCCCGACGGCGCGGGCCCACCGCGCGTCGGACGCCCGCGGGATCCGCTGCGGCCGCGACGCCCGAACCGCCCTCGCCTGGAGTCATCCAACGTGCTCTGTTCCGCGATGTCGCCGCCCGGCCCGATTCTGACCTTCGACGGCGGCATGCTCGACGGCTGCATCCACCTGCTGATCAACGGGCGCGACGTGGTGCGCGGCCCGCTGGGCGTGGCGCTTTACCTGATCCTGGCGCCGGGATACTGGTTCATGCCCGCCCGCCACCGCGCCGTCTATCTTGCGGCCAGCAGTCTGCTGCTGGCGGCCCTGACCCTCGGGCCGGCCTACGCGATCACCCTCGCGGTGATGACCGCCGGGGCCCTGGCCGTCATCCGCGCCACCGGCACCCCCCAGCGACGATGGCTCGGCACGGCCGTGCTGGCCGCGGGTCTGGCCGTGGTGCTGGGAAGACCGGATCTTCCCTGGCTGCCGCCGCTACCGCCGGCCGAGCCGGTCTTCTTCTACGCCCACTGGGCCGGACTGGCTTACCTGTTCATCAGGGCTTACCAGGTGCTGGCCGACACGGCGAGCGGAAGGCTGGTCGACGTGAAAACAGCGGATTTCTGGGCCTTCATGCTCCTGGCGCCCACCCTTCGCATGGGCCCGATCTACCGATACCAGGAGTTCCACCGTCAGATGGAAAACGGCCCGCGGCACCACCGGGATCTTCCCGGCGCCGGGGTGCGACTGGCCACCGCCATGCTCCGACTGGGCATCATGGCCGTGGTTCTGAGTCGACTGCGGCTGGAGGAGGTCTACGCCGACCCCGGATCATTCGGTACTCTGCACCTGCTGGCGGCGGTCTATCTCGGCCCGATCATGTTCTTCCTGTGGATGAGCGGCTACGTCGATCTCTGCGTCGCCGTCGGGCGGGTAACGGGCCTGGCGGTGCCCGACAACTTCAACTACCCGTGGAAAGCGAGCAACATCGCCGATTTCTGGCAGCGCTGGCACATCACGCTGAGCCAGTGGCTTCGCGACTACATGTTCATGCCCATGGTCCGCAGCCGCTGGCCGGCCGCGCTCAGCTTCATTCTGACCTTCGGATTCTGCGGCCTGTGGCACGGCCCGCGAGCCTGCTTCGTGGTCTGGGGGCTCCTGCAAGGTGCCGCCCTGGCGACCCGCCGGCTCTGGGTGGATCACTGGAAATTCAGGCGGACGCGGGGAGGGAGGTTCTACGCCCTGCTGCGAAGCACCGGCCTGGCTGGAGGGCCTGCCGGCTGGTTGCTGGCCTGGCTGGTGACATTTCATTTCCTGGTGCTGTCGATCACGCTGGCCATGGATTTTCAACACGCCGGCGTGCGACTGTACGGTGAACTCCTAGCCCGGGCATGGGGTCGATGAGGACCGGCTGCACGCGTCCCGGAGACAACGCACAGCGGTTACCGTTTTCATAGTATTCGATACTGCAGATAGATATATCTGTTTCGGCTCCGGCTGGATCCGCGCCGATGCACCGCGTGACCTGCTGCCGGGGGATTCCGGTAACCTCAGCCGTCCAGCCGGGCACTCTGGCTGGATCGCGTCATTTGTAGCGGAACATCCCGGCTTGGCCGATAGAACTAACAGGATGGAGGCTGCCGAGCGGGTCGATTCGGCCCACATCCGGGCGAACGGCGGATGGGTCCGCCGAAGCCCGGCCGCAGATCCGTCGGACCCGCCGCCGTCCTGAAGCCTGGGCGACACGGTGGCGCATGTGGGGCAACAAATCCGGCCCCACCGCCTCCCGACGTTGCACCTGAGTATGACAGGAGGAAAGCCGTGGCATCCGCCGTCACACTAGCCCCGCGAATCCAAACTCCCCGCACGAAACTGGCCCGCGCCCTGCTGAACGATTTCGTCTGTCGCCGGCTGAGCCGCGAGGAACGGTTGGTGGTCATGCTTCACTACGGTGAGGATCTCACGTTCCAGGAGATTGCCGGGATTCTGGACCTGGCCCCGGACTCGGTGGAGGCGATGCACGCCCGCATCGTGGCCCGGGTCCGCAACCAGTTCGTGCCCGCCGTTGAGCGGGTGCTGGTCGCCTGATCCCCCCTGACGGCGGATCGTCCGTCCGCCCGACCGGGGCGTTTTGCGGGCGGGATGGTTCGCCGGCGGGTCAACCCCCTCTTGTCACGCCGCCGCCCCCGCGATTATCGGTCCGCCTCCAATCGGCCGGGTACGACTTTGCCCATCTTGAATTCCAATCGTAGCTTATAGTTGGGACATGGGGGAAGCCCGTGACTGGGAAACTCAAGACACTACTGACCGCTCCGGCCCGCGCGCTGCTTGCGGATGAACGTGCCGTCTCGGCGAGCGAATACGCCATCATGCTGGCATTGATCGTCGCCGGCTCGATCACGATCATCGGCACCATCGGGCGGGACTTCCAGAGCGTTTACATGGCCATCGCCGGGGCGCTGCCGGAGTAGGTCCGGTCGCTGTTGGGGGCCGTCCGCCCGGACCCCGGGTGCCGGCCACCGGTTCATGCCATGCAGGCGGGCGTGCCGTCCGGCGAGAGCCGGTCCGCGGCTAGGACCGGTCCAGGCCCGTCCAACCGATCCGGCCGGAACGATCTTTCCTCGATCCATGTGTCCACGTTGGCCGATACTGAGGCTGGACGCGGCATGCACGCACTCTCTTCGTCAGCGGTCCGTCGCGACATGAAGGTATCCGATCTTCTCACCGAGCTGCCGATGGTGGTCGAGCCGGAGACCTCGCTCGACGAGGCCCGGCTGACCATGGAGTACTGCCGGATACGGCACCTGCCGGTCATCAGCGGCGGGCGCGTGGTCGGGGTGGTCAGCGACCGCGACATCCTGATGGCCCACCCCGGAGGCGCCGGCTCCGCCCTGCCCCACCGCGCCGACGCCGGGCCGGCCGGTGCCGCGCGGGTGGCCGACGTGATGTCGGCTCCGGCCCGATTCGTCCAGGACGAGACCCCGCTGCCCGAGGCGATCAGGATCATGGTGGATCACAACGTCTCGTCGCTTCCGATCGTGGACGACTGCGGCCTGCTGGGGGTGATCACCAAGTCCAACCTGCTGCGCTGGTATACGGATTTCTGCGCGGACCACCCCGGTGACCCGGCGGCGGCCGCCAGGGTAGCCGACCACATGCGCCGCGAGGTGGTGACCGTCGACCCGGAGGACCACGCCCGCCTGATCCTCGAGCGCATGCGCGGGATCAACGCCCACCACCTGCCGGTGGTGCGCGGTCACGTGCTGACCGGCATCGTGTCCGACCGCGACCTGCGCGTCTGGCTGGGGATCACCGCTCACGGCGACCAGCGGGCCGAGCCCAGACTGCGTCCGGAGCACGAATGCCTGACCGCGGCGGACATCATGACCCCTGATCCGTTGACCGCGGCCCCGCAGGACGGCATGGCCGAGACCGCCGAGGTTCTGCTGCACCACAAGTTCGACGCGCTGCCGGTCGTCGAAGCCAATCGCCGGCTGGTGGGGATCATCACGGTAAACGACTACGTCCGCGTGGTGTGGGGACTGATCGCAACGGCCTGAGCCCCGTCGGCGCCGCAGCCCGGGAATGGTTCACCGCAACACGCGATCGAGCCCGGCCTCGATCCACTCCGGCCGGACCTCTCCGCACAGCGTCGCCTGTCCAATGCGGTCCGCCAGCACGAAGCGCAGCCGGCCGGCGGCGACTTTCTTGTCGGCGTTCATCAACGCAAGGATCCGGCTTCGGGCATGCGAAAGCGGAGCCGTCACCGGCAGACCGGCGGCCTCGACGAGGGCCGCGATGCGCTCGGCCTCGACCCGGCTCAGCCGGCCGGCGGCCACGCTGATCTCGCAGGCCGCGACCATGCCGGCGGCCACCGCCTCGCCGTGACGCCAGGGATCCCCCCCGCGGGCCATGGCCGATTCGATGGCATGTCCCACGGTGTGGCCGAAGTTCAGCAAGGCACGCAGGCCGGTGGTTTCGCGCTCATCCATCGCGACGATTTCGGCCTTGATCCGCACGTTGCGTTCGATCAGCTCGGGCATGCAGTCCAGCCGGCGGGCCCGCAGGTCGGCGATCCGGGCCTCGTGCCACTCGAAGAACGCCGCATCCCGGATGACGGCGTGCTTGATGCTCTCGGCCAGCCCCGCCAGATAGTCCCGCGCGCTGAGCGTCGAAAGCGTGTCCGTGTCGATCAGCACGAACCGCGGCTGGTAGAACGCACCGATCATGTTCTTGCCGGATGCGTGGTTGACCGCCGTCTTGCCGCCGACGGCGGCGTCCACGTCGGCCTCCACCGTCGTGGAGCACTGCACGAACGGCACGCCGCGCAGCCAGGTGGCGGCCACGAAGCCGGCCAGATCTCCGACCACGCCCCCGCCGAGGGACACCACCGGCGACGCCCGGTCGATCCGGGCCTCGGCCAGGGCGTCGTAGAGCCGCGCGGCCGAGTCCAGCGACTTGGTGGCGTCGCCGGCGGGCAGCGTCACCATCGAGCAATCGAAACCCGCCGCGCCCAGGGAGGCCAGAGCCCGCTCGCCGTAGAGCGGGCCGACGTTGGCATCGGTGACCACCAGTGTCCTGGGAGCCCGGACCTCCTCCCGCAGACGCGGACCGAGCTCCTCCAGCAGCCCCGGCCCGATGAGCACCGGGTAGGGTTTCGGGGGGGTCTCCACCCGGACGATCCGTCGCCCGCCGTCACCGCTCATGGTTGTTCATCCCTCGCGCCACGGCGGCGCTGCCTGGCCTGCCGGCAGACCTCCAGCCAGTACTGGCATTGCTCGGCCCGTTTCTCGTCGACGATCCGGCCGGCCGCGCGGCGCAGGTGATGCTCGGCGATCTCGTGCTGCTGCAGATCGCGGGCGTAGATGATGCCCAGCAGCAGTTCGACGTGTTCGGCCTCGGGCGAGGGACCGTAATGGGCCAGGAACGCCTCGTAGGCCAGCACCGCCTGCGGCAGGCGGTTCAGGGCGCACAACCGGTTGGCCACCTCCAGCTGCTGACCGCGGGCCAGGATCTGGCGGGGATCGATCTCGATGAGTTCCTCGTAGAGCCGGGCGGCCGCGTCGCGGTCCGATTGCCCCAGAGCCTCGGCGATCCGCAACCGCAGGGCGCTGATCCGCTCCACCCGCGGATCGCGGATCACGCGTGGACCGGCAGAGTCCGGCTCGCCAGGACCGTCCGGGACCCCCTCGGCACCCGACATGCCTCCCGTCGGCAGCACCACCAGCCCACGGCGCCGCAACCAGCGGTGCCACAGGGCCACGACATCGAACTGGCCGCGCGGCAGGCAACGCAGGGCCAGCAGCACCGCCACGACCACGAAGCCGAAGGCATAGCCGGCCAGGTGAGCGTCGAAGGCCACGTTGCTTCCGCCGTCGTGGACCCAGGAGGGAGCCAGGATGTTGTCCCATACGATCATCTTCAGGACGATCATGAACCAGCTGGGCAGCTCGAAGGTTCCGATGATGAACCACCAGTAGAGAATCGTGATCCGGCTGCGCGGGAACAGGGCCAGGTAAGCGGTGGTCACCGCGGCGATGGCCCCGGATGCCCCCACCATGGCGTTGTCGTGCCGCAGGGCATAGCCCGAGGCGGCGAAAACGCCGCCGGCGAGGTAAAAAAGCAGGTACGGAACGTGCCCCATCCTGGCGTTCACCGGGTTGCCGAAAACATAGAGAAACAGCATATTCCCGGCGATGTGGGCGAAATTCGCGTGCAGGAACTGGTAGGTGAAGAATTGGTAGAGCCGGGGGGCGTCTCCGTCGAACCGGCCCCACTGCTGGAAGCGCAGAACAAGCCGCGCGATCTCGGGGTTGCCGGATCTCCAGCCCCCCAGGACCGCCGCGGCCACGAGGATGTTGGCCGTCAGCAGGACGTAATTGGCCCACGGCGTGCGTCGAACCGGGGTGTCGGTCGAGATCGGAATCATGGTCCATCTGTTGCGGCCGCGCGGTCCGCGGCCCGGCCCGGCTCACGCACCGGGGGACGATGGCGGCGCGGAAACGCCGGCCTCCAGTTGCTCGACGATCTGAACGAAAGCCATGCGCAGTTCGTGCAGAGTACCCTCGATGCTGCGTCGCTCCTCGTCGGTGAGGTTCGGGCGGGTCTTCTCCAGAAGGACGCCCAGCAGATCGATGAAATGCCGGGCCACCGGCAGATTCGGCGGAATGGCCTGGCCGGTCTGCGCATCCTGCAGTCCTCCGAGTCCCGCCATCGCCTGCATCACCAGGATGTGGGCGATCTCGAGGATGGACGGTTCTGCGGGGCTCTGGTCCTGCCGCGGCTGGCGGGTCTGCCGGTCCAGTTCCTCCTTCTCGCGCTGGGCCTGCTGCTTCCACTCGGAATCCACGAAGATTCTCGGTTCCTGGCTGTCGTCCGGCATGATCGGGCTTCCTTTCACGTCGCCGGGCCGATCCGCGCCTCGCGGCGACCCGTCGATCCGGCCCTGGGGGCGCACCCGCCGGGGAACGACCCCGGCTGAGATTTCGCCGGGGCACTGCCCCGGTCGCCGGCGATTATAGGCGAAAGCCCCGGCAGGGTCAGGCCTCGCCGCCGCGCCCCTCCATGGCCGCCTCCAGCGCCTCCCTCAATCGATCCAGGCGTGGCCGCGCCTGAAGAGCGTAAAAGTACTCACGGCTCGAGGCGATGCGATCGCTGACAGCCTGTCGCCGGGCGGTCTCGGCCTGTTCCCGCAGTCGCGCCGTGATCTCGGGCTCCTGCCGGAGGAGCAGCCGGTTCACCGCCTTGAGCTCCTCCCAGACGCGGCGTCGTTCCTGGGGGTTTCCCTGCCGCCGGCGCAGCTCCCCGGCTTCGGCGATCAGGGCCGCCCGTCGACCCAGCAGCGCGGCGTCCGGACAGCCAAGGTACCGCTGCGGATTGAACTCCACATCCCTGAGACGCCGCCGGGCGTCCGCCAGCCGCCTCCGGGCATCGGCGTCCGCCGGCAGCGGAAGGCGAAGCGTGGCGCTGACGCAGGTATAAGGCGGCGGCGGACAACGAAAGTAGTCCTCGAAAATCCGATCGGTGATGCGATCGTACTTGGCGCCGCCGATGCCGTGAATGAACAGGTCGCAGGCCAGCAGCCGGGCCCAAATCGTCAAGGCTAGGGCTCGTGGCCGCACCACCCACGGGGCCAGCTCGCCCAGGGCGACGTCGGCCTCCCTCCGGAGTCTGCCGGCTTCGAGCACGCCGACGAGTTCACCATCGGCCAGCACGCCGAAGCCCCCCGGACGGGCCTCGAGCCAGAGCCGACGCCGACGTTCGCCGGGCCGATAGATCCAGAAGGCGGTCTCGACACGCTGCGCCTCGATACCCAGGTCCGGCAGCGGACGCCGGGGACTCCTGACGGCCTGCTCGCACCGATACCATGCCAGGGCGGCGTTGTAAGAGCGTGCGAAAGCCTCCGCGTTCAGCATCAGTTCCGCCACGAACGCCCCGCCGAACACGTCGCCGACCCGCCAGACCGGCAGCGGCTCGAATAACCCCCGGTCCACGCCACGACGGGCGGACAGATGCTGTTCCACCCAGTCCCGCGGGTTCCGGCAGGCCCGCAAACCCGCCAGGTATTCGTGGATCAGGCTGTCGGCCCACTGGTCGCCGACGGCCGCGACGAGTCGATCGATCTCCGAAGGACTCAGCGCCGGACGGCCCTCATAGGCAGACCCCGCGATGGCCTGTCCCAACGGCAGTTCCCGCAGAGACACCAGCCCGTCGGCGGCAATCTGCGGCAGCAGCAGGGACCAGCAGGAGGGGGCATCATGGTCGACGATAAGATTGAACCCCGCCGCAGCGAGGCCCGCGGCCGCCCGGGCGGCCAGAACCTCTTTCGCCCAGACGCCCGGGTGGATCAGCTCCGGCTGATGACCGCTGGCCAGGACCGGCACGTCCGACGGCAGGCCGAGCCTGCGACGAACCTCCGCCCGAACCTCCGAGACACCAATTCCGGCCAGACGCAGGTCCGCCTGCCCCTGCCGTCTCAGCCCCTCCTCCAGGAGATGGGTCCACAGCCCGGCCGGAGGCTCGATCAGAACCGCGTGGTCTGCCGCAGGGGTCGAAAGCAGTTGAAACCGAAGCATGCCGGGTGTCATCATCTGCCGCGGCCCGACCGGTCGCGGCAACGGGGAACGGCCGGGACGACACCGCACGCCCCCCTGCACGAGCGGCACCGGGCACGCCCGACGCCCCCCCCGGGTCGGGCTGGCCGCGATCGGATATCACGGAGTCACTGGCGGTCCAGGGCCGCGATCCCGGCGGATCGCCAGACCGGGCGTCTGAGTGTATCCCCGCAGCTCAGTTCATGCACGAGGACGTCGTAGTAGTACAGCAGGCGGGTGTTGGGGTCATCCAGCTGCTCGCCGAATGAGCGATGGGGGTCGTTGTAGATCAGCCGCACGGGCAGCTCGCGGATCCGCAGACCGCTGCGGGCGGCTTGGACCCACAGCTGCAGCGGCATCGCGTAGCCCGGGACGGTCAGCTTCAGCTTACGCAATGAAGCCACCCGGTAAGCCTTGAATCCGCAGAAGGCATCGGTAATGCCCAGATTCAGGATCTCATTCAACAGATCGGTGATGCACTGATTGATCGCCTGGCGGTCGGCGGGCGGCCGGCACCGGCCGTCCGGCGGCACCAGATATCGCGACCCGCTGATGATGTCCGCGTCATCCCGCATTGCGGCGGCCACGAAATCAGGGATCCGTGCCGGCTCGTGCTGCTCGTCGCAATCCAGGGTTATGATCCAGTCGTAGCCCCGCCTGACGGCGAAACCGAAGGCATCAATCAGACTCTGACCATAGCCGCGATTGTCTGGATGGGTGAGGCGGTGAATGCCGTTTATGCCGTCCAAGATCTCCCGCGTGCCGTCGGTCGAGCCGTCATCGACCACCAGGATGTCCCGAGAGTACCGCCGGACGTGACGGAGAACCGTCTTGACAGATCTTGCCTCGTTGAATATGGGAACTGCCACCAAGTAACGCATTCAAACGTCCCTCATCCGCCTGGAGGGTGGTCAGGGCAGCGGGCTGCTTGACCTGCACGCCGTCCGGTGGAAGATGATAGACAGCAAATGCTCAGGATATGCAACTTCTTGACGGGGTGGGCGCCAGGCCGGGTCGGATCGCCGGAAACGGTCCCGGAGAGCCGGGCTGCCATATCCCCACCCGGGTCGAAATCAAGCCTCTAATCGGGCCGGTCCGATAGGATCATGAATGAGAGCGTCCGATAAAGTCATGCCCGGCTTGATACTGGCCCTCACAGGCCTGGTGGGGCTCGCCGGATGCGTCCCCGGCAGCAAGCCCGTGCCCTTTGCGGCCATGCGTGCGGAGGCTTCCACCCGCCTGGGGGAGGCACACCTGGAAAAAGAGAATCTGGACGCGGCACTGGCCGAGTTCGAGAAGGCTATCGACCTGAACCCCTGCCTGCCGCCGGCCCACGCGGGAGCGGGCCGGGTCTACTTCAGGAAAGGCGACTTCAAGAAGGCGGCGGCGGCCCTGGCCCGGGCCGTCCAACTGGATCCAGCCAACTTCGACAACGCCTGTTCCCTGGGCGAGGTCTATCAGCGGCTGGCGCGTTTCGCCGATGCGGTGCGGGCCTATCTGCATGCCTGCGAACTGCAACCGGAGCATGCGGAGGCCCGCCTCAACCTGGGGGTGTGCTATCACCAGGCAGGGGATCTGGAAAACGCGCTGGAGTGTTATCGCAAGGCGGCCGAACTGGCTCCGCAGGACCCGCGACCCTATGCCAACATGGGTGCCGTCCACGACGCCCGCGGCAACCTTTACGAAGCCATTCACGCCTATAACGAGGCGCTGGAACGAGATCCCGACCAGCCCATGGTGCTGGTCAATCTGGCCACCACCATGATTCGGCAGGAGCGTTTCGCCCGGGCCAGGGAAGCGCTCCAGCAGGCCCTGGAACGTCAGCCCAACCTGGCCGTGGCTTACGAACGGATGGGCTACTGCTACTTCCGCGAACGGCTCTACAAGGACGCGCTGGACCGGTACGAATGGGCGGCCACGCTGGATCCGCGCATGGCCGAGGCGTTCGCGGGCCTGGGCGTCGTCAAGATGGCGATGCATCTCGAGCAACCGGCCGATCTGGAACTCCGCCGTCAGGCGGTGGAGGACTGGCACCGCTCGCTGGAACTCAAGCCCGATCAGCCCAGGATCCGTCGGCTGGTGGAAAAATACCGCCTGGCGGGGTCGGACGCCGCCGTCCCGCCGGTCCTGCTCGGAACACCGTGAGGAAATCATGCACATGCCTTCAGACCCCCTGCGAACCATACCGCCGCTGGCGGCCGCCATGTGCCTGCTGGTGACGGGTACGGCGCCGGCCGGTCCGTGGTCCGAACGCGCCGAAATCGTGGCCCGGGAGCGGCTGGCTGCGGCAGCCGGGTCGATCAGCCGTCCGCCTTCCCGCCCGGCCACGACCACCCACGCCGCGCAGGAGACCGAGACGCTGCTTTGGGCAGCCGATTCCCCCGCGAGCCAACCGGAACGAGACGAAACCGAGGCGACCTCCACGGATCAAGGGCAATCACCAGCGACGGGCAGAGACCCTTTGCCGGATTTCTTCGCAACCACCCGCCGCGACCTCCGGTCGATGCCCGCCACACTCTGGCAGGACACGAAAAGCGTCTTCGGCAATCCCTACAATGTGCTGTTGCTGGCGGGTGTCACGGGCGCGACCTGCGCGCTACGCGACGAGCTGGACCGCGACATCGAGTCGCACTACGAGCGACACCGGACCTTCAGCGGCGACTGGCCGGACGCTTTCGGGGCCCTGGGCAATCCCGGCACGCACTTCGCCCTGGCCGGGGCCTGGTACCTGGTCGGGCAGCAACTGCCGGACGCCAAAACCTACCAGGTGGGAAAACAGCTGTTCAGTGTG
>CALLOB010000036.1 GCA_938005315.1 uncultured Phycisphaerae bacterium | reverse complement strand
CGCAGCAGGAGGTCGCGGCGGGTCCAGGCCCGTGGTGCCGGCGGCGGCGATGCCTGAGAACCGCAGCATGGCTGCTCAGTACCCACTGCTGTCGTCCTCCTGCCTGTCATCAGACCCCCGCTTGTCCTGCGGCGCAGTTTCTCCCTGGTCTTCTCCGGTGTCGCCGGCACTCAGCCGGGCCGCCAGTGCGGCGGCGCGACCCTCGGCCAGGGCCCGGTCCTCGCACTCGACGACCCCGCCGACGTACGGCCCCTTGCGGAAGACCACCGTGAACACGCCCAGCGACTCGCCGACCAGCACCTCGCCCCCACTTCCGTCCGCGCGACGATCCACGACCTTGTCGTACCGGGCCACCGCCTCGGCGAAGCGATCGAAGACCGCGGCTGCCTCCTGCGGCCCGCCGCACCTGGACACGAAAGCCTGAAATCGCCGCTCGCCCGCAAGGTAGTCGGCCAGGAATACGCGGCTGAGAAACTCGTAACCCAGGGCGCTGCCGGCCTGATACCTCAGCGAATCCGGCACGCGGTCCTCGGCCGGCAGGACCTCTTCGGCCCAGAACGGCCGGCCGTCGTCGGCGATCGTGCCGGCCACCGCCGCGGCGATGGTCCGCGACACCGCCAGCGCTTCCGCGCCGGCTTCGCCGGGCCCCAGAACGTTGACGTAGTAGCGGCCTTTCCAGAAGAAGGCCCCGGTACCCGACACGTAGCCGGCGCGGCCGACCTCCAGCCGCTCGACGGCTCCGCTACGCTCGGTCATGTAGATGCCCAGGGCGTTGGCCGGCTCAGCCATGTCGTAGATGTACACGTCGAAGCTGCGGTTGCTCCGCCGGTCGAAGTACTGCCCGAAACGCAGGTCCACCACGTCGAACGCGCGGAACATGCCCTCCTTGCCGTCGATCTTCTCGTAGAGGTTCTCGGCGTAGCGCTCGATGCGCACCGGCGCGGCGATGTCCCCGCCCTCGATCGCCGGAA
This sequence comes from uncultured Phycisphaerae bacterium, assembly GCA_938005315.1. Classification (GTDB taxonomy): domain Bacteria; phylum Planctomycetota; class Phycisphaerae; order UBA1845; family PWPN01; genus CALLOB01. The sequence goes on along the minus strand of CALLOB010000036.1, from coordinate 3,958 downwards.
ACCGGGCCTGCCCGGCGGCTGGCAGGACGGTCGGGGTTGCGACCGGAGATGCCGCCCGGGTGACGCTGAAGCCCGCCGCCCGCTCGGCCAGGGCGCGGGCCGCCTTGTCATCGTCGGCCAGGGCGAGGAAGACGGTATTTCCGGCTTGCTCGACCGCAGCCGCCCGCCCGTCGATCCGCCCGGCTTCGCCGGCTTGGACCCGGAGTTCCGCGGCCCTGGCCGCAGGATCCGGCGGGGTCATCAGCACCAGCAGCCGGCCGCCCTCGTAGTCGGCCAGCCAGCAGTCCCGCAGCGCTTCCATGCCCAGGGCGGCGCGGCGAACGTAACGCAGGCTTCCGGCCACCCGCTCCTCCGCCGGCATCAGCGTTTCGGCGGCAAAAGGCCCGCCGTAGACCAGCTGCGTCCCGGCCAGGAGCCGGGCCGTCGCCTCGGCCCGGGGACCCGCGGCCAGCGTGACATGTCGCCCGGACCAGAACCCGCACCGCCGGCCGTCAGGCGAGATCCAGCCGCCCCGGCCTGCTCGAATGTCGGTCGCCCCGTCAGGCCGCAAGGCCTGAGCCAGGCCGAAGGCTTTGTGCGGTTCAGCGACGTCGACCACGGTGGCGACTGTGACCTCCTCGCCTTCCGCCCCGATGTAGCCTGCCGCGAACGCCCACTGCGCGCCGAAATCCTCCAGCAATCCGCATGTCGTTCCGTCTGGTGCGAACGAATCCGAGACGCCCGCCTGCGACAGGGCCTCGGCCGCCAGCGTCGCGGTCTGACCTTCGCGGACCGGCCAGGCCGTCAGCCACGCCCGTGACCCGGCGGCCTCAAACTCCGGCAGGAGCTCGGCCGCCAGCCGCAGGGTGTGCGGGACGGCGTGCGCGCGCATGTGCTCTGTGTCCACGGCGAAAAGAGGCTCGACAGGCATGCCCAGTCCGGCGGCCAGGCGCCGGAGGGCACTCGAACCGGAAGCCCAAGGCCCCAGCATCCCGCCGGTGACCGCAAACAGTCCGACCACCGCCGCCACCAGCAGCAACAGACCCGCGCCGATCGTCTGCTCCAGGCCGCCGGGCCGGCCACGCATGTATCGTCGGGCAAGGAAGGTGGGCATGGCGACCTGCCGATCGGTTCGGCGGAAACGCTCGCGGCCGCACGCTGAAGCGCCTCCGTCGGCCGTCATCCGCCGGATGCTGCCTCGCGTCCCCCCGACCGCCGAGCGGCCTGGAACACCCATTATCCTCTTCATGTCGGGCGAATCAAGGCCGGCCCCGCCTGGTTTGCCGTGCACGGGGGTTCACGCCGTCGGACGGATGAGGGCCTGCCTTCCCGCCGAAGCAACACTCGGCGGTCTTCGAGCGAAACCGTGCCGACGGCCGACGGACTCGAGGCCCACCGGTCGGCGCACGCATGCACCGGCCCTGCAGCATCTGTGGCGTGTACGCGACACCAGCGAAAAGCGTGTCGCAAAAGACGGATGTTTCCGTCGACCGCGCGTTCCTGTCGACCACGCGAGGCGCCGCAGCGGCCGGTCGCCGTGCCGGCTGTGCACGAAGAAAGCGAAGCGCTGACGCGCAGCATCATGGCGCGGGATGCGTGACGTGATCGTACTGGCGGCGGTGCACCGCCTTCGGGGGCCGACAGGAACGTCGGCTGCTACGGCGATTCGCGTCCATCCCGGACGATGCCGAAGGCGGACGGAGCGGCATCTTTCAGAACGGATCGGATACGCGTTCCGGGCGGATGGCTTCCGGGCACCGTGGTCCTGCCCGTCCAGCAGACCCCGGATTCGACGGCATCCCCGGTGAACGGGCGGCACGCAAGATGCCATATTATGGTCATTTATGAATCTCCCGCATTCCGCCGGCGAGCGTCGCGGGACACCTCAAGCCCAGAGCCTCGGGCCGCGGCGCCTCCATTCGCCCCGGCCGGCGCTCCCGAAACGATGGGGGCGGATACCGGCTACAGGCCGACGTTTTTCCGGAGCCGCATCACCGCCTGCACATGCCCGTCGGGGATGACGCCGTGCCGGTCGGGCGGGACGTTCAGCAGCAGGTTGACGTTCCGTTCGCGGCAGTCGCGGTACATCTTCGCGAGCACCTCATCCCCGCGCGGCGGGTCGTCGGCCGCCCAGAACCACTTCTCGCCGATGGTCTCGCAGACCTCGCCGGGGATGTAGTACCGTCGGCCCTCGATGTCGTACCATTTGGGATGGCCGGTGCCGGGCGGCAGGTTCTTCTCGATGGACATGAGGTCGGCCGGCCAGGCGTAGGTGACCGGGTAGGGGTTGTCGCCGCCGCTGTTCATCATGATGTGGGTGTCGGGCTGCAGTTCCGCGATTTTCCGGTAGAGGTACTCGCGGTAGCCCCGCTCGAGGATGCCGGGGATATCGATCCAGACCTCGAAGATCGGGCCGTAGCGGGTCAGCAGTTCGGTGATCTGGGCGGTCTGGAAATGCTGGTAGAGCGATGTCGTGAAGGCGGGCATCGGGGCGTCGGGATTGTCCGCCAGGGTCGCCTGCAGTGCGGCGAGGTCATACTGCCCCCAGGGGAACGTGGTCTGCGGGTCCGACGGCGTCCGGCTGCCGAAGCGGTTGCGGTTGTCCCACGAGCAGTAGTAGAAACCGGGCCGCACGCCGCGCTTCTCGCAGGCCTTGACGAACCGCTCACATACGTCGGTCTTGTCCGGGCTGTTGGCGACCGTGTTGGGCGTGTGGGCGCTGGGCCAGAGGCAGTGCCCGGCCACGTGCTTGGCGGTCAGCACGGCGTACTTCATGCCGGCATCGCGAGCCACGCTGATCCACTGGTCCACGTCGAGCCGGTCGGGGGCATAGACTTCCGGGCCGGCCTTGCCGTCGGGTATGTCCTGCCCGACGAACGTGCTCATGCCGTAGTGGATGAACATTCCGTATTCGAGCGATTCCCAGGCCTGAAGCTGCCTGAGGCTCAGCCGCTGATCCCCGTCGTCCGGCCGGGTGGCGGGTGTGTCGGCGGCCTGTGCCCGGCGCAGGCCGCCGGCCGAGAGCGCCGCCGCCGCGCTGCAGGCCGCGCCGGCGATGACTGTTCTTCGAGACGGTCGCAATGACGGCATCTGTCGGATCCTCCTCATGGGCTGGCGGTTCGGGCGGACTGCAATCTCCGCCTTTGACATCACTGTCACGCATCGTAACCTGAACCGCGGGACGAGGCCAGACGAACGACCGGCGTCCGGCTCCCGGCTATCGCCCCGCCGCTGCTGCCGTCGGCTCATGACGGGGAAATGTCTCTCGACGCATGCGATCCGCAGGCATGCCGGCAGGCGGAGGCCGTACGCTGAAGGCGGCGAAAGCATTCATTCACGTCAGGCTGCGAAACGAAGGCCAGCCGCTACACTGGCTGCGCGTCGGCGGTTCGTTTTCGTCGGGTACGGTCGGCGCGAAGGCGGGGTCAACGGCAGGCAGCGACCAGGGAGGACAGGATCACCGCCCGGCGCAGCTCCTCCAGATCGCCGTCGGGGTCAGGCACGGCGACGTGGGCATGATCCGAGGGACCGAAGACCACGACCGGGCAGCCCAGCCGGGCGGCCCGGGCGGCGGGCGGCGATACGGGTGGCGGACCTTCGGTCGCCAGGCGAACGCCCGCCAGGCCGGCGGCGGCCTGGAAGGCCTCGGCCAGAGAGCTGTCCGGGGCGCAGGTCCACGGCTCGCAATAATCCTCGAAAGACAACGCAACCATGCTCGGGTCGGACCGCAAGCCGCGGAGCCGGCAGAGCTTCTGAACCGCCTTATCCACGCAGACGCGCATCTGGGCCCGGAGGTCGGCCGCGACGGTCGGGGGCAGGAACGACATCGCGCCGCGGAGCTCGATCCGGCCTGCGTCTCCCGAGCCGTCGGACAGGCGGGCGGCGGCCTTGACATTCGGAAACGCGGCCGAGGCCTTGAGCAGCGCCGCCAGCATATATGCGGCCTTGGTGACCGCGCCGTCGGTGGTTCCACATGGAC
>CALLOB010000035.1 GCA_938005315.1 uncultured Phycisphaerae bacterium | reverse complement strand
CCCGCCCCGATTCACGGCCCCGACGGAGCGGGGCCCTCCGAAGGACGCGCCGTTGCGTCCGGGTCTGCGGCCCCTGGAGGGACGCGCTCCGTCGCGTCCCGAAGTCCCGCTGCGTCCCGCCCCGATTCACGGCCCCGACGGAGCGGGGCCCTCCGAAGGGCGCGCGCCGTTGCGTCCGCCCCTCCAGACGCGCCGGTCTGCAGGCGTTGTTTCGGAACACATGGTGACTTACCATGACCTGTCTGTCGCGGCTGCCGGCGGGAAGACTTCCGGGGTATGTCGAACTACCGACGACGACCGCGGCTGGACCGAACAGGAAGCCGAACCATGCCTGCGAGAGTCACGAGCCTCTGGGAACGCATGCACCTGAGCGACGAGCTGCAGGCCATCCTGGGGCGTTCCCCCAAGGTAGTCATTCCGCTGAGCCGCCAGGACCTTCTGGAGTGGGCCGTGGGGGGACCGGGAAGCCAGTGGGTTGAGGTGGCCTATGACGTGCCGGGCCGGGGACGCGTGGTCGAGGCCACGGTGGCCCGCTGCCGTAACGGTGCGGCCGTCAATTATACCGACCCCTACATGCGGCGGCGCGATCCGGACTGCATGGTCGTTGCCGACGATGTGCCCTCCGACAAGCCGCGATTCGCCGAGCGGTTCAGTATCAGCTTCGACGATCTGCGCGCCCAGGTCCTCGATTGGCTGGGCGACCGGGAACTGGTCCTGGTGCCCTTCGTGGCCGGGAACCGGCGGCCGGGCTACGACGCCCTGCTGATCTCGCCGCTCAACGCGGCCTTCTTTGCCGCGGGCCTGGCCGACCTTCAGGGCATGATCCCCGGCGAGCACATACCGCCGGGCTTCTCGCCGCGGGCGATCATCTACCTGGCTCCGCCCTTCCGTCACACCCACTGCGACGGCCGGCAGGTGGTGATCCACCACCGTTCCCCCACGCTCCATGAGCTGTTCTCGCTGAACCTCTACCCCGGTCCCAGTGCCAAGAAGGGCATTTACGGCGTCCTGCTCAACATCGGCGAGGCCGAGGGCTGGCTGACCGCCCACGGCTCCACCGTGCAGGTGGTGACGCCCTACGACAACATCATCACCATCATGCACGAGGGGGCCAGCGGCGGTGGCAAGAGCGAGATGCTCGAGCACCCGCATCGCGAAGCCGACGGCCGGCTGCTGCTCGGTCGGAACCTCGAAACGGGCGAGGAGCGGCACCTGGTGCTGCCGCGGGGCTGCGAGCTGCGGCCGGTAACCGACGACATGGCCCTGTGTCACCCGCAACTGCAGAACGACAGCGGCAAGCTCGTCGTGACCGACGCCGAGGCCGCCTGGTTCCTGCGCGTCGACCACATCCGCGGCTACGGAACCGATCCGAACTACGAAAGGCTCACGGTGCATCCGCCCGAGCCGCTGATCTTCCTCAATCTCCATGGCGTGCCGGGCAGCACCTGCCTGATCTGGGAGCACGCCGAGGATGAGCCCGGCAAACCCTGCCCGAACCCGCGGGTGATCCTGCCGCGGCGGTTCGTGCCGGGGATCGTGAACGAGCCGGTGGAGGTGGACATCCGCAGCTTCGGGATCCGCACGCCGCCGTGCACCCGGCGGCATCCGACGTATGGCATCGTCGGGCTGCTGCACTTTCTGCCCCCGGCCCTGGCCTGGCTGTGGCGGCTGGTGGCGCCGCGCGGTCATGCCAACCCCAGCATCATCGATAGCGAAGGCATGTCCAGCGAGGGAGTCGGATCCTACTGGCCGTTCGCCACCGGCCGGCGCGTCGACCAGGCCAACCTGCTGCTCGATCAGGTCGAACGGACTCCGGGGGTCCGTTACACCCTGTGCCCCAACCAGCACGTGGGATGCTGGCAGACCGGTTTCATGCCCCAGTGGATCTCCCGCGAATACCTCGCCCGCCGGGGCGGGGCGAAATTCCGCCCCGGACAGATCGTCCCGGCGCGGTGTCCGCTGCTGGGATACGCGATGAACAGCATGCAGATCGAGGGGACGCTGCTGTCCCAGTGGTTCCTGCAGGTCGAGCGGCAACCGGAGGTCGGCGAGGAAGGCTACGACGCCGGGGCTGCGATCCTCACCCGGTTCTTCCATCGCGAGTTGCGGCCGTACCTCGATGAACCGGACCTGCGAGCCCTGGGGCGCAGGATCATCACCTGCTGCCTGGACGGCGGCGACCTGAAAGAGTATCTGGACCTCATTCAGCCGCAATAGGGCAGTCCGCCGGCATGCCGGCCGCAGACATCGTCGCGGGCGCGGGCGAACCCGCCGGAGGGCGTCACCCGGCCTCAGAAAGAGTGGGAGGTTTTCACTCGGCCTGCGGAAGGGTGACGGTGAAGGTGGAGCCCACGCCGACTTCGCTGGTCACGTCGATGCTTCCGCCCATCTCCTCGACGAGGTCCCGAGAAATCGCCAGCCCCAGTCCCAGCCCCCGTGTCTCGGGGCGGTCCCCGCCCTGCCTGGTGCTGAAGAACGGCTCGAAGATGCGGGGCAGGTGCTCGGGGCGGATGCCGCAGCCGGTGTCCCGGACGTTGATCTGGACCTTTCCGTCGCCGGTCGCGACGGCGTCCACCGTCAGCCGGCCCCGGCGCCCCAGCATCGCCTGCCGGGCGTTGATCACCAGGTTGAAGAGCACCTGCAGAAGCTGGTTCTCGTTGGCCCGTACCTCCAGGTCCGGGTCGATCTGGATGTTGACCGAGATGTTGTCCTTTTCCGGGTCGCGTCCGAGGCACTCGACCGCGGCCACGACCGCCTCGCGCAGCCGAACCGCCTGAATCCGACCGTCGCCCTGCTTGGCCAGTCCCACCACGCGGTCGGACATGTGCCGCATCACCCGGGCCTGCTCCAGCGTCCTGGTCAGAGCCTTGCGCATCAGCTCCACGTCGTCGGTGTCCAGCGCGTGCTGGGCGTAAGCCACCACCGGCGTGAACAGGTTGTTGAACTCGTGAGCGATCATCGCGGCCGTGGCCCCAAGGCCGGCGAGTTTCTGGGCCTGCCGCAACTGGGCATGCAACTGCTCGAAGTGCGCGGCCAGGCGGTCCAGCTGGGCTTGTAAGGCCAGCGCATCCGTGGTTACAGTGAGAGCCTCGGCCGGAAACGCCGGCCGGGACGGCTCCCGACGCGCCGCGGACGGCTCGGCGGGAGGGGGGATTCGTTGGGGCCGCTTCGACGAACGCGCGTGCATGAAAGGTTCCTGGGGTGCATCGACCCGGGTCTATGCCATATCGGCAGACGCCCGAAGCGAACTTGAGGGCCGCTCCCGTGGATATCGCCGGACGCCTGGAAAGCCTGCTGCAGGCCGCTGAACAGCTCGGCATCGAGGTCCGTGCCGAGTCCATGGGCGGAGAGGGCGGCGGACTCTGCCGGCTCAGGGGCCGGCCCGTGCTGTTCGTGGATACCGCCGCCGACCTGGCCACGCGATACGACCGCACGCTGGACGCCGTGGCCGGCCTGCCGGAACTGGAAAGCCTCTACCTCCTGCCGGAGGTGCGCGCGGACCTGGAGCGGCAGGCATCGCGGGTGGAGCATGATCGACCGGGCCAGACATGACCGGACCGTCCGCCTGTGCTCCGCCGGCCGCGCCGCCGCGCTGCTGGGCGCCTTTGCGATCGCCTCGGCTGTGGCCGGTGCGACCGGCGCCCAGGAATGGCGGCCTGAGGTTTTCGACTACGACCGCTCCGCCGATCTTGATCTTCGCGAAGTGCCGGAGCCGGACGCGCGCCGCCTGCCGGAGAGCCGGCAGCGCGAGTTCGTCTTCCGCAACTCCGACGGCCAGGACGTCCCCCTGCTGATCACCCTTCCCAGGCAGGGCCGCGCGCCGTTCCCCGTCGTGCTGCTCGTGCACGGCTACGGCAGCGACCGCAGCGGGGTCACCCGTATGGTCGGCCGGGAGTTCGTGGACGCCGGCTTCGCCCTGGCGGCGCCCGACATGCCGATGCACGGTGCTCGCGAGGGGCCGCCCCGGGCGCTATTTCCGCCGGATGAGCCCGAGCGGCTCTACCGCAACGTGGTTCGCGCCGTGATCGACATCCGCCAGACCATCGACGTGCTCGAGCGGCGCCGCGAGCTGGACACCTCGCGCGGCGTTCCCATCGCCGGGTACTCCATGGGTGCCTGGTTCGCTCCGCTGGCCGGTGCCGCCGACCGACGGGTGCCCGCGCTGCTGCTCATGGGCGGCGGCTCCCTGGCCGCAGACCCGCGACCGGATGAGGATCCGCCCGGTGCCCGGGTGACCGAGAACCTTCTGGAACGCTATGTGGCCCTGCAGCCCAAGGCCGCTCTGGCCAGGTTCGCCCCCCGCCCGGTGCTCATGCAGAACGGGCGACGCGACCTGCTGGTGCCGACGACCGGAGTCCGGGCCCTTTTCGAGGCTGCCGGCCATCCCAAGGAGCTGCGTTGGTACGATTCCGGCCACATTCTGCCGCCGGAGGCCTTCCGCGAGGCCGCCGCCTGGCTGACGACGCGGATCGCGGCGCCTTCGACCCGGCCGCGGGACCGTTGAGCCCGGACCCGGGCCGAACGGATCCCGTCAAGTTCGGCAAGCCCACCGGCCGATGAAACCGGTGTTCCCGGCCGGGCACCGTGGTCCGGAAGCCCGGGACACACCTGGTGCTGCCACGCCGGCGGCCGTTGCAGGCAGCTGGCGGCGTTCTGCGGGAGAGTCCGGATCATGTCCGCCCTGCCGCCCGGCGCCCTCGGCCCGATCCTGCAGACCGACCTGGTCCAGCGCCAGGTTTCGCAGATCCGGGACGGCGAGCGAACCGCCCGGGCCAACGCGGACCGCCAGCAAAACTTCGCGATCACCGAAACCGACACCACCGTCGAGACCACCGACACCGACACGCGCGTCCACACCGACGCCGAGGGCGGCGGCAGCCAGGGCCGGGCCTTCAGCCAGCCCGAGGAACCCCAACAGCCCCGGGAGGAAACGCCCCCGCCTCAGGCCGACGGGGTCCACGGCGGTCTGATCGATCTGGAGGCCTGAAAACGGGGACCGGCAGGCCACCCGAACGCGGATGCGTCCGGCCGAGCGACCGTCGAAGCCTCATGGCCTCCGGCCCAGGCCATTCACCCGCCGGCAAGATGAACCTCGCCCGGACCCGATCGCGCCAGCACCGCCGCACAGATGTGTTCCGCGCCGGCGTGGCGAAGCACCCTGGCGGCCTCCTGCATCGTCGCGCCGGTGGTGCACACATCATCGATCAGGCACACCGTCAGGCCGTCCAGCCGCGTCGATCGCCGGGTACGGAACGTTCCGCGCACATTGGACCGCCGCTGGGAGGGGGCCAGACCGGTCTGCCGGCGCTTCCGGCCCCGATTCCGCAGCAAAGGCCGTACGGGCACGCCCAAGCGGCGCCCCACCCGCTCGGCCAAAAGTCTCACCGGCTGGAAGCCGTACCGCAGGCGACTGGACCAGGTCGTCGGAATCGGCACGAGCAGATCGATTTCGTCCGCCCACGGGCGACCGCGGATCGCATCGGTCAGCAGATCGCTGAGCGGGCCGGCCAGGTACTCCCTGCGATGAAGCTTGTAGCCCCGCACCATGTCGCCCACCAATCCGCGGTAGCGACCCACCCGAGCGAAGCCGTCCGGCATCGCCGGTGCCCGAGTACATGAGGGACAGCCCTCATCGTCCTTGAGATGAGGTCCTCGCGTGCATCCGCATCTGGAGCAATATGGTGTCGAGGTCTCCTTGAGCAGGGCGGCCAGGCAGCCCGGGCACCAGGTGGCCTGCGGCGCTATCCTTTCACCGCAACCGGCGCACAGCCGCGTAAAAACCAGATCCACGATCCGAAGCCCGGCCATGGCGAGTATCCGCATGGCCGGCATTCTGGACCGGCCGGAGTGAACCGGCAACCGGCTTGCGTAACGGGCGCGGACGGCATATCATTTACAAACGTGAATATTTGAGCGCGGCATCCGAAACGCTCCCTCCCGACTATCCGGCCCGGAAATGAGACAGGATGGCCAAAAAGAATCATAAATCCATTGTCAGCAGAAGCTTGTCGATAAACGGGCGATTCCGTTCCCTGGAGGGCGGCGACCGCCGTCCCGCGGGGTTCACGGCTTTGGGAGGATGCCTTGGAGCGGTCCTGGCACTGGCCGCCGGATCGGTCCAAGGTCAGCCGCCGATGGTACCCAGCGTGGCGGTGGTCCCGGCTGAGTATCGGGTGGTTCCGGTAACCGTGACGCTGGTCGGCACCACCAAGCCCTATACCCGCAGCAGCATCGCGGCGGAGGTGGCCGGGATCGTCGAAGCCATGCCGGTCGTCGAGGGTCAGCGGGTTGAAGCCGGCACTCTGGTATGCCAGTTACGGGATGACGTGCGCCGGATGGCTCTCGAGCAGGCCGAGCGTCGGCTCGGCGAGCTTGGGGCCCAGTTGGCCGAGCTCGAGGCCGGTTCGCGCAAGGAGGAGATCGCCGCGGCCGCCGCGGAGCTCGCCGAGGCTCAGGCGATCGAAGAGAAGTGGCGGCTCGAGCTGGTCCGCATCAGCAGCCTGCGGGAGCGCAACTCCGCCAGCGACAAGGAGTACAACGACACGGTGGCCGAGGAGAAGGCTGCCCGGCAGCGCAGTGCGCGGGCGAAGGCGGCCTACGATCTGGTGCTGGCCGGGCCGCGGATCGAGCAGATTGAGCAGGCCCGATATGCGGTCAGAGCCCAGGAGGTCGCGGTACGGCTGTTGCGTTACGACCTGGAGCAGACAAGGATTCGCGCGCCGTTTTCCGGAGCGGTATCGCGTCGGGACACGGAGGTGGGACAGTGGCTGCCGGCCGGTGGGCCGGTGCTGGAGCTGATCGAGCTGGACCGGATCCTAGTCCGGGTGGACGTGCCGGAGTCGGCGGTGTTCGCTCTTTCCGCCGGCGACCGGATCACGGTGATCGTCGAAGCGCTGGACCGCACGCTGGAGGGCGTCGTGGAGCGCATCGTGCCGCAGGCCGACGAGCGCGCCCGGACCTTTCCCGTGGACATCCTGCTGGACAACAGTGCCGGGCGGCTCAAGAGCGGCATGTTCGTGCGTGCGATCGTGCCGTCGGGACCGGCCGTGGAGTCCATCATCGTGCCGCGCGACGCGATCATCCAGCGGGCCGGGGCCCACTATGTGGTTATCGTCGCGCCGCCGCCGCAGGGGCAGGGACAGATGGCCGTGCCGGTGCCGGTGAAGCTGGGAGCTTCGCTGGGCGCATGGGTAGCGGTCAGTTCGACGATGCTCCAGCCGGGTGTTCCGGTGGCGATCAAGGGTCACGACCGCGTTTACGGTCCCCAGCCGGTGGAGCCGGTGCCGGGGCAGGTGGATCCGCCGACCGCAGCCGCATCGGCATCCACGCGGCCTGCCGCGACGGCGACGGCCGCTGCTCCGCGGTAGTACATGGGGGACCGAGGCCGGCTGGGCCGGATCGGCGCCCGGACGGAACCCGAAAACATGGACATCGTCCGTTTCACGATCCACAACCCCGTCAAGGTGGCCGTCGGGGTCATCCTGGTGTGCCTGTTCGGCGGGCTGGCGCTGTTCCAGATCCCCATCCAGCTGACGCCCAACGTGGACCAGCCGCAGGTGACGGTGACGACCCGCTGGCCGGGGCGCAGCGCCCGGGAGATCGAGCGTGAAATCGTCGATCGCCAGGAGGAGAAGCTCAAGGGCATCTCCGGCCTTCGCAAGATGCGTTCGACATCCTCGGAGGGACAGGCCCAGATCACGCTGGAGTTCTTCATCGGCGTGGACAAGGACGCCGCTCTGCGGGAGACGGACTCGAAAATCAATCAGGTCAGCGGCTATCCCGACGAGGTCGAGAAGCCCGAGGTGGTGGCGGCCGACGCGGCCATGGAGTCGCCGATCGCCTGGATCCTGCTCAAGGCCGACGACGGCAGCGACGTGTCGGTCTATCGCGACTTCGTCTGGGACAACGTCAAGCCGATGCTGGAGCGGGTCGAGGGCCTGTCCTCGGTGAACGTCTTCGGCGGTCGGGAGCGCGAGGTCCACATCCTGGCGGACCCGGCGCTTCTGGCGGCCCGGGGCATCACCCTGCGCGAGTTCGAGGCCGCCCTGAAAGGCCAGAACGTCAACGCCTCGGCCGGAACGGTCGCGACCGGCAAGCGCGACTTCATCTACCGCACCGTGGGGCAGTACGAAACGCTTGCGGAGGTCGAGAACACCATCGTGGCCTACCGCGAGGGCGGACCGGTGTGCGTCCGGGACGTCGCCCGGGTGGTGCGAACCCACGAGAAGCAGCGCGAGGTCGTCCGCTCCAAGGGCGAGCCGGTCCTGGCCCTGCCGGCGTACCGGGAGACCGGGGCCAACGTGATCGAGGTGATGGCCGGCCTGCGCAAGGCGATCGAGACGGTCAACCGTGAGATCCTCCGCGGGCGGGGGCTGAGCCTGGAGCTCACCCAGGTCTACGACGAGACGGTCTACATCGACTCGGCCATCGGTCTGGTCAAGTCCAACATCCTGGTCGGCGGTCTGCTGACCACCGCGGTGCTGCTGGTCTTCCTGCGCAACATCCGGGCGACGGCCATCGTGGCGCTGTCGATCCCGGTCTCGGTGGTCGGGGCTTTTCTGGCGGTGAGCCTGCTGGGGCGCAGCCTGAACGTGGTCATGCTGGCGGGCATGGCTTTTGCGGTGGGCATGGTGGTGGACAACGCCATCGTGGTGCTGGAGAACATCTACCGCCACCGCCAGATGGGCAAGTCGGCGTTCCAGGCGGCCCAGGACGGGGCCACGGAGGTCTGGGGCGCCGTGCTGGCCAGCACCCTGACCACCATGGTGGTCTTCATCCCAGTGGTCTTCGTCAAGGAGGAGGCCGGGCAGCTGTTCGGCGACATCGCGATTGCCATCACCGCCGGCGTGCTGCTGTCGATGCTGGTGTCGGTGCTGGTCATTCCGACGCTGGCCGCCCGTCTGCTCGGCGCCCGGGTTCCGGCAGGCGCCGGGGTCACCGCCGCGGGCGAGGAGGTTGCGCCACGCTACGCGGTGGTTGTGGCCGAGGCGGTCCGCCGGATCAACCGCAGCTGGCCGGTTCGCCTGGCCGTGGTCGGGGTCTTCCTGGTCGGATCGCTGGTCGGATCCTGGGCCCTGATGCCGCCCACCGACTACCTGCCCACCGGCAACCGCAACCTCATCCTGGGTTTCGTCATCACCGAGCCGGGCCTGAACACCCGCGAGTTCACCGCCCTGGCCGAGGACGTCGAACGCAGCCTGCGTCCCTACTGGACCGCTCGCCCGGGCAGCGCCGAGGCCGCGGCCCTGCCACCGGTGCTCTTTCCGACGGGCGGGGGACGGATGGTCCCGGTGCCGGCGCCGCTGATCGAGAACTTTTTCTTCGTGGCCTTCAACAATAGCGTGTTCATGGGAGCCACCAGCCGCGATCCGGTCTACGTCAAGCCCCTCGCCCAGGTCATGACCCAGGCGGTGATGTCCTCCCCCAGGGCCATCGGGGCCATTCCGATCTTCTTCCAGACCGGTCTGTTCGGCGGCGTGCGCAGCTCCGGTTCGGTGGACGTCGAGATCCGCTCGGCGAACCTGGCGGCGGTCAACGAGGCGGCGGCTATGCTGTTCATGAATCTGATGAAGGAGGGGCTGACGTCGGTTCGGCCGGAGCCGATCAACTTCGATCTTCCGCGGCCGGAGATCCGGGTGGTTCCGCTCCTGGCCCGGGCCGCCGACGTCGGGCTGACGGCCTCTGACATCGGCTTCATCCTGGCCGCGGCGGTCGACGGAGCCTATGTCGGGGGATTCCGCGAGCAGGGCGACGAGATCGACCTCAAGGTGCGCTTCGAGAACGCCGACGGCTCGGCGCTGGAAGACGTGCGGCACGTACCGGTCTTCACCCCCGCCGGCCGCATCGTTCCGCTGTGCTCGGTCGCCCGGTTCGAGGAAGTCGGTGCCCCCCAGCAGATCAACCACATCGAGCAGATGCCCGGCGTCAGCCTCGAGGTCCGTCCCCCGGCCGACATGGCTGTCGAGACCGCGGCGGGCATCATCGACCGGATCGTGGACCGTCTGCGGCAGCAGGGGGTCATTCCGCCGACGGTCTTCGTCTCGCTGGCCGGCAACGCCGACAAACTCGCCCAGACGCGCGAGGCCATGTTCGGGCACTTCAGCGGGTTGAATCCCGCCTCGATCCTGGCTCTGCTCCAGAGCCGCGGCTTCCTCGCCCTGATCATCGTCTACCTGCTGATGGCCGGGCTGTTCGAGTCCTTCGTGCACCCGCTGGCCATCCTGCTGTCGGTGCCGCTGGCGGCCGTCGGCGGCTTCGCCGGGCTGCGGGTGGTGCATACGCTCAGCCTGATGGATCCCACCAAGCCGGTTCAGCAGCTCGACGTGGTCACGATGCTGGGCTTCATCATCCTGCTGGGCATCGTGGTCAACAACGCCATCCTCATCGTCCACCAGACGCTCAACAACCTGGATCGCGGACTGGATCCCGAGCGGGCCCTGCACGAGTCGGTCCGCAGCCGTATCCGCCCGATCTTCATGACCGCCTTCACCTCGATCGGCGGCATGCTCCCCCTGGCGCTGATGCCCGGCGCCGGCAGCGAGCTGTACCGCGGGCTGGCCGCGGTGATGTGCGGCGGACTGCTGGTCTCGACGCTGTTCACGCTGCTGCTCGTGCCGGTGGTCTACTCGGTCTTCCTGTCGCTGCGCCTGAGGCTGGCGGAGCGATCCGGGCGCGAGGACCGGATTCCCGCCGGCGCCGCCGGCCGACACCCGGTCGCCCCGTCAGCCGGCAGTTGAAGTTCCCGAGAACCCGCCATGAGCAATGCCCTGGAACGGACCATCCAGGCGGCAGTGCAGGCCCGACAGCCGTTGATCGCCGGCGGGTTCACCGACGCCCTGCGGCTTTTCCACGGCCCGGCCGACGGCATCGACGGCCTGGTCATCGAGCGGCTCGGCCCGGCGCTGGTCGTGCAATGCCTCGAAGGGCGGCTGCGGTTGTTGGAAAGCGACGTTCGCGCCGCCGTCGAGGGGCTGCACCTGCGGCTGGGGACCGACGCGGCCTACCGCAAGGTCTTCGTGGCCGACCGGGCCGCGGTGCCGGAGAACATCGCCCGGGAGCTGCGCGATCCGCAGCCGTGGATCGGCCGGCCCGTCGAACCCGAATACGCGATCCGCGAGCACGGCCTGCGTTTCCTCGTGCGGCCCTACGACGGCTTCTCCACCGGTCTGTTCCTCGAACACCGCGACAGCCGACGCCGGGTCCGCGAACTGGCCGACGGCCGGCGGGTGCTCAACCTGTTCAGCTACACCTGCGGATTCTCGGTCGCCGCGGCCGCAGGCGGTGCGACTGCCACCGCCAGCGTGGATCTCTCGAAGAAGCATCTGGAATGGGGCAAGCGCAACTTCGCGATCAACGGGCTGGCCCTGGAGGGGCACCGCTTCTACTGCTGCGACGTGTTCGAGTTCTTCCGCCGCGCACGACGCCAGAGGTTGCGCTTCGACCTGGCGGTGCTCGACCCGCCGACTTTCAGCCGCACTCGACGGCCGGCCCGGACGTTCTCCGTCGAGCGGCAGCTCCCGGACCTGCTGGGCGGCGTCATCGATCTGCTGGAACCTGGCGGCACACTGCTGCTGGCGACCAACTGCCGGCGTCTGGGCCTTCCGGCCATGGAGCAGGCGATCGCCGAGGCCGCCGGATCGCGCGGCATCGACCACCTGGAAAACCTGCCGCTGCCGCCGGATTTCGCCGGCGATCCGGACTACGCGCGCATGCTGCTGGTCCGGCTTGCCCGTTCAGCGGCGGACCGGTAGCCTGAACGACGGGCCACCGGCTCAACGGCGGACGGCGACGCCGGCGCGTCCGCGACGCCTGCCCCCCACGACAGTCATGAGCGAAGAGGCGGTATTCATCGGCATCGATATGGGCACCGGGGGCGTCCGCGCCTTGGCCATCGACCAGCGAGCACAGTTGCTCGCCGTCGCCGATGCCCCCCTGCCGGCGTCGGACGGCCTCAGGCGATCCGGACTTCACGAGCAATCCGCCGAGTCGTGGTGGTCGGCGCTGTGCTCGGCCTGCGGGCGGTTGACCGAAACACTGACCCGCGCCGGCGTGTCGGCCGATCGCCTCGCCGGCGCGGCGGTCGACGGCACTTCCGGCACGGTGGTGCCGGTGGACGCGCAGGGCCGGCCGCTGCACGCCGCCATCATGTACAACGACGGCCGGTCCGGCCCGGAGGCCGAGGAACTCAACGCCGCGGCCGGGGAGTTCTGCGCCCGCCTGGGATACCGTTTCGCCGCCTCGTTCGGCCTGGCCAAGATGCTCTGGTTCGCCCGGCACGCCCCGGCGATCGTCGAGCGCACGCGCTGGTTCCTGCATCAGGCCGACTTCGCCGCCGGCCGGCTGACCGGCTGCTGGGGCGTTTCGGACTACAGCAACGCCCTCAAGAGCGGTTACGACCTGATCGACGAAGGCTGGCCCGCGTGGCTGGGGCGGTTTCCGGAGGTTCTCGACCGCCTGCCGCGCGTGGTCGCCCCGGCCGAATTTCTCGGTCGGGTGTGCGCCCAAGCCGCCGAAGCCACGGGGCTGCCCCCCGGCCTGGCGATCTTTGCCGGAGCCAGCGACGGCACGGCCGGCTTTCTGGCCTCTGGCGCCCGCCGGCCGGGCGATTTCAACACCACCCTGGGCACCACACTGGTCTTCAAGGGCCTGAGCCGCTCGCTGTGTCGCCATCCTGAGGGGCTTGTCTACTGCCACAAGCTGCCCGGCGGGCTGTGGCTTCCGGGAGCGGCCGGCAACGTCGGCTGCGAGTGGATCGCAACCCTGTTTCCCGCCGAGGATCCCGCGCGGATGGACGCCGCGGCGGCCGGACGCCTGCCGATCGACGTGCCGGCCTATCCGCTGGTACGGCGCGGCGAGCGGTTCCCGTTTCTGCGACCCGCCGCCGAGGGGTTTCTGCCGCCGGAGTCCCTCGATCCGCTGGACCGCTACGCGGCCTGCCTGCAGGGCGTGGCCTGCGTCGAACGACTGGCCTACGGCGTGCTCGACGACGTCGCCGGCACCTCCGGCGGCGAGGTCTTTTCCACCGGCGGAGGCAGCCGCAGCGACATCTGGCTGCAATGCCGCGCGAACCTCACCGGCCGTCCGATCCACCGCCCGGCATGCCCGGACTCGGCCGCCGGCAGCGCGGTACTGGCCGCCGCCGGCGCCCTGGGCTGCTCCGTGACCGAGGCCGCCGGCCGGCTGGTCCGGGTCGAACGCACCATGGTGCCCGACCCGGTCGAAGCGTCGCGTTTTCAGACCGTTTACGGGCGCTTTTGCGACGAACTGCAGCGCAGGGGCTATCTGTGAGCGTCTACAAACCATGCGACATCCGCGGCCATGCCGGCCGCGAGCTGACGCCGGAGCTCTACCGCCGCTGGGGCCTGGGACTGGGGCTGCAACTGCCGGCCGGGGCGCGCGTGGCGGTCGGCGGAGACGTGCGTTCGACGACCCCTTCGTTTCTCGAGGCCCTGGCCGAGGGACTTGTCGAGGGGGGAACGGAGGTCATCGACCTGGGCATCATTCCCACGCCGATGGTCTACTTCGCCAAGTTCCGTCTGGAGCTTCAGGCCTGTGCGATCGTCACCGCGTCCCACAATCCCCCGGAGATGAACGGGCTGAAGTGGATGATCGGCGACAGACCCGTCCAGGAGGAGGACGTCCAGCATCTGCGCCGGTTCGTCGAGGACGGATCGGATGCCTCCCCGCGCGGACCCGGGCGACGCATCCGGAGGGACATCGCCGCCGAGTATCTGCAGTGGTTGAAGCAGGCGCTGCCGCCTTGCGACCGGGTCGGCAGCTGGATCGCAGTCCTGGATCCGGGCAACGGCTCCTGGTCGGGGCGTGCCGGGGCGTACCTGCAGGCCCTGCTTCCCGCGGCCGGCGTCCGGACCATTCACGACCTGGCCGACGGGACCTTTCCCGACCGCGGTCCGGACTGCATCGGGCCGACGTGCCTCCGTGCCCTGGGCCGGGCGGTGCGGGACTGCGGCGCGGCCCTCGGTGTGGCCTTCGACGGGGACGGCGACCGGGTGGCGTTCGTCGACGACGAGGGAAGGCCGCTGACCGCCGAGGAGACCGTCTGGGTGCTGCTGGAGGCCCTGGGGCCCGA
Organism: uncultured Phycisphaerae bacterium; assembly: GCA_938005315.1. Lineage (GTDB taxonomy): Bacteria > Planctomycetota > Phycisphaerae > UBA1845 > PWPN01 > CALLOB01. The sequence goes on along the minus strand of CALLOB010000035.1, from coordinate 40,551 downwards.
GATCCGCGGACGGAGGCTGATCTTCGACCTGAAGTTCAGCGATCTGGTCGCACGACGCGCCGCCGAGCACGGCGGACAGCCCCTGCGCGAACGCAGTGGCCACGCCTTCATCCGCTCGCGGATGCTGCGCGAGCAGGCCCTGTTCGGGGCCGAGATCAGCGGCCACTACTTCCACGGATGCATCGCCGGGGCCGACGACAGCCTCTACACCGCCTGCCGCATGATCGCCCACCTGGCCGCCGCGGGCCGCCCGCTGTCGCAGTTGCGGCGGGAGTGTCCGCTCACCTGCCTGACACCGGATCTTCGCGTGCCCGTCGATCCGCTGCGTCGCGAGCAGCTCATCGAAAACGTGAAACGGGCATTCGCCGACCGGCCGCAGACCTGCCTCGACGGCGTGCGGATCGATTTCGAGGACGGCTGGGGCATGATTCGCAGCTCGGTCACCGAGGCCAAGCTGACCCTGCGGTTCGAGGCCCCGACACCACAGCGGCTCGACGCCATCGTGCGGGCGTTCGCCGGGCCGCTGGGTGACGTGGGCGATCTTCTCCTGGAACAGTACCGGCGCGCGACCGCCGGGGAGCGAGAACATGAGCGCGATGCTTGAGGAACTGGCGGCCACGGCCGCATCGCTGGTCCGCGACGGACTGGTTCGCGGCGCCGGCGGCAACGTCAGCGCCCGCGAGGGGGACACCATGTGGATCTCGCCCAGCGGCTTCTCCTTTCTGGACGCCGGGCCCGATGACTACCCCGGGGTGTCGATCTCCAGCGGCGAAGTGATCCGCGGCACGCGCCGGCCATCCAGCGAGGTACTGATGCACCTGGCCGTCTATCGCCGCCGGCCGGAGGTCAACGCCGTCATGCATACCCACCCGCCGGTCACCATCGCCCTGACCGCAGCCGGGCACGATCTGCGCCCGATGTTCGCTGATTTCCACGTCTACCTCGGGTCCAACGTGCCGCATATCCCCTACGTCACCGTGACCACGCCGGAGCTCGCGGCCGCCGTCGAGGCCGTGGTCGGCGATCCGGCGGTCAAGGGCATCGTGCTCCGCAATCACGGCGTCATCACCGTCGGTACCGGCATCAAGGAGGCCTACTTCCGCACGCTGGCCGTCGAGGAGCAGGCGGTCATCCAGCATGCGGCCCTGCAGGTCGGCACGCCGACGTTCCTTTCTGCCGAGGAGTGCGCCCGTCTCGATCAGCTCGGCAGCGAGGCCTACCGCCGGGAACTGCTGGCCAGAATGAAGCCGGGCCGGTCGTCGAAGTGAATCGCGCAGGCCATGCGATTTTCGGGCCGACGGCCCGCAAAGTCCGCCGTCAGATCAGCCGCAACTGCACGATCTCGGCCGGGGCGTTGATCCGGATCGGAAACCAGTTGCCCACTCCCGCGCTGACGAACAGCCGGGCGTCGCCCAGGGCGTATTCGCCCCACAGATAGCGGAACAGGGGCGTTCCGGCGCCCACCGGCCGCGCGGCCCCCTGCGGCGTCAACATGATCTGGCCGCCGTGCGTGTGCCCGGCCAGGACCAGGTTCGCGCCGTGCCCGGCCAGGGCGTCGAAGGCGTGCGGATGATGCGCCAGGGCGATGGTGCACCGGGCCATGTCCGCGCCGGACAGGGCTTCGGCCGCGCAGGCCCGGTGGCCGGGCTCGTCGAACGTCGGCTCGTCGAACCGCGACCACCGCAGCCCGGCGATCTGCAGGATCTCGCCGCCGATCTCCACGCGCGTGTTCCGGCCCCACAGGAAGCCGGGCTCGCGGTGCGCCAGGTAAGCCAGCACCTCGCGCGGGGCATCCATCAGGTCGTGGTTGCCGGCCACGATGAATCTGCCGTGGCGGTGTTCCAGTGCCGCCAGGGCCTCGCAGGCGTCCGGCAGATAGTGCCGGCTGTGGTTGATGATGTCGCCGGTGACGGCCACGATGTCGCTGCCCAGCCGGTTGGCCGCCTCGACCATGGCCGGCAGATGCTCCGGGCGGAACAGACGTCCGACGTGAAGATCCGTCAGGTGCGTGATCGTCAGCCCGCGGAGGCGATCGGGGAGCCCCGGCACGCGAATCGCATGCCGCCGGACCACGAACCGGCCGGACTCGATCAGCCCGACGCCCGTGCCGCCCGCGGCGATCGCCACTGGAGCCAATGCCCCGGCCTGGCGCAGAAACGCCCGCCGCGTCGAGACGGGCCCCGTCCCGGTCACGCCCATCGGATCGTGACCGGAGCCGTGTTGTCGACCTCCCCGCAGCGCCGTCAGCCGGGCGACGCATTCCCAGCACGGCACCGCCAGGATTCCGACCGTGGCCGCCCCCAGCGTCAGATGCCATACCAGAGCCCACATCATCAGCGGGGCCGGCAGGGCGTTGTCCCGCCGGTCGGAGAAGGCCATGATCAGCACGGGCGCGAACATCAGCGCCGCGTACCCGCCGGTCGCCAGGCGCAGCCCGAGACGCAGACCTGTTCGTCGCCCGAGCCGCCGCGCCTGAGCCAGTCGCTGATCCACCCACGCCCACCAGTAGAACGTCGGCAGGAAGACCAGGGTGCCGGTGATCAGCACCACCGCCGGTCGCGACCGCCGGGATGCGCCGCTGAGGTGTGCCACCAGCAGCGCGAAGCAGACCGCCATTGCCAGCAGCAGCAGCACTCGACGAAGTGTCCGTTGCCAGCAGGCCGACATGGCGTCTCCGTGCACGGATGAATCTTCTCAGCATGCCCGGTCGCAGGTGCCGCCTCCGCGCCCCGCGATGCATCCGACCGGCCCGCCTATCGCTCCGCAACGGCGAGTTTGGCGCGATTGTAGGCCACCTACCATGAGCGTGCCACGATCGTCCCGCCTCTCCGCGCGCCGGCTCCTCGACCTCTGGCGACCCGGCCGTTACGATGCCCCCCGCTCCAAGGCAGGCCCGGCCCGGAAGCGACCGGACCTGCCCCAGCGGCTGGCGAGGCTTCATGCAACCCCTGACGGGCGCTACGACTTCGGCGATCCGGCTGGTGCTGGTTCTCGGCGCCGCGCTGCCCGGACCGGTCCGCGGTTCGGACGCCTCGGCCGCCTCCGTGCCGCGTTCGATCGGCGATTACGGTGCCGTGCCCGACGGCCGGACGGTCAACACCGCCGCGATCCAGCGGGCGATCGACGAGATCTCGGCCGCAGGCGGCGGAAGCCTGCGGATTCCCCCCGGGCGCTGGGTAACCGGCGGACTGGTGCTGCGGGACGGGGTCGCGCTGGTGCTGGAGGACGGGGCCGTGCTACTGGGCAGCACGTCGCTGGAGGATTACCCGCCGCACGCGCCGGCCTACCGCTCCTACAGCGACACCTATGTCCGCCACGCGCTGATCTACGCGGAGAAGGCCCAGGACATCGCCCTGGTCGGGCGTGGCACGATCGACGGGCAGGGCGGCCACCCGGCTTTCGCCCGCGCCCCGGACTCCGACGATCCGGCCTACCTGCGCCGGCCCTACCTGATCCGCTTCGTGTCATGCCGGAAGGTGCGCGTCGAGGGGCTGACCCTGCGCGATCCGCCGATGTGGACGCAGCATTACCTGGACTGCGACGACGTCGTTCTGCGCGACCTGACCGTCGAGGGCCACTGCAACCTCAACAACGACATGCTGGACATCGACGGGTGCCGTAATGTCCGTGTCACCGGCTGCACCGGCGACACCGGGGACGACGCCATCACGCTCAAGAGCACCGGGCCGCGGCCCTGCGAGGGCGTGACCATCTCCGACTGCGTGGTCAGCAGCCACTGCAACGGCCTGAAGCTGGGCACCGAGACCACGGGCGGGTTCCGCCACATCGCGGCGACCAATGTCGTCATCCGCCCGTCACGGTTTCCGGTCCGCTTCTACGGGCATCCGCGCGGCAGCGGCGGCATCGCCCTGCAGATGGTCGACGGCGGCATGCTCGAGGACGTGGTCATCTCCAACGTGGCCATCGAGGGCACCGAGTCGCCGATCTTCATCCGGCTGGGAAACCGGGCCCGCCCGCACGTTTCGGACGCCCCGCCGCCGGGGATGGGCCGCATGCGCAACGTCGTCATCTCCAACGTCATCGCCACCGGCGCCTCGCGGCTGGGGTCGGCGATCACCGGCCTGCCGGGCCACAGCATCGAGAACCTGACGCTGCGCGACATCCTGATCTCCACTCGCGGCGGCGGCACCGCCGCAGACGCCGGCCGGCGGATTCCGGAAAAGCCGGCCGGCTACCCGGAGTGCACGATGTTCGGCACGCTCCCGGCCGCAGGGCTGTACATCCGGCATGTGGCCGGGCTGACGATGGACAACCTCCGGGTCGTCACCGAGGAGCCCGACGCCCGCCCGGGGCTGATCCTCGAGGATGTGCGCGACCTGGTGGCACGCGGCCTGGCCGTAGGTGCGCCGCCGGCCGGCGAACCGCTCGTGCTTCGCGACGTGGAAGGCGCCTGGATCAGCGGCTGCGTCGCGCCGCCGGGGTGCGGGGCCTTCCTGCGGCTGACCGGCCGGATCGCCGGCATCGGCCTGGTCGGAAACGATTTCAGCCGGGCCTCCACCGCATGGACCGGCGCGATCGACGCCGCCGCGGTATTCGAGGAAGCCAACCGCCCTCCGGACCGGCGCTGAGAACCGCCCGCGGAACGACGCCAAGCTGGTTCTCGCCCGCCCCGACGGCCGGGGCCGGACCGCACCATGCGACCTGCCCGGCCGGATGGTCTGCTGGTCGAACCCCCGGGCCGGGCAACCCTGATGCTGTGGTTGTGGCACGACTCCGCAATTGCCGGCATCCAGCAAGCCGGGGCCGCGGCCGATCGCGTCGGGAGCCCGGCGTATCGCATGGAGGAGCGGCCGGCCGCTGAAACCGGTCGGTCCGCGACGGTCAGGCTGAAGCGATTTAAAGTGCCGGCCGTTTGCAGCGCAGACACGTCCCGGATATGATGCCGCCGCATGGCCGACAGGCGGGCGGGATGATGACGCCCGATGTTTTTCGGCGATCGGCAGGTGAGGCGAACATGGCACAGGCAAGACTGGCAATCGACGGCGGCCCCCGCGCCAAGACCACCCCCAATATCCCGATGTACCCCGGGGGATACGAAATCGGCGAGGATGAGAAGCGCGAGGTCTGCGACGCCCTCGATAAGAAGTATATCTTCCGCTACTACATGCCCGACGGCTTGACTTCCAAGGTGGCGGCCTTCGAACGCTGCATCGCGGACATGTGCGGACGGAAATATGCCCTGGCGGTCAACTCGTGCACGTCGGCTCTGATCTGCGCTCTGGAGGCCTGCGGCATCGGGCCCGGCGACGAGGTCATCGTGCCGGCCTTCACCTACTGGTCGAGCGCCTCGGCGGTGCTGAGCGCCCGGGCGGTGCCGATCATCGCCGAGGTGGACGATTCCTTCACCATCGACCCGGCGGATCTGGAGCGCAAAATCACCCCGCGCACGAAGGCGGTCATGCCGGTCCACATGCGCGGCTCGGCGTGCGACATGGACCGGATCATGGACATCGCCCGCCGTCACGGGCTGAAGGTCATCGAGGACAACGCCCAGGCCTGCGGAGGCACCTATAAGGGCCGACCGCTGGGGTCCTTCGGGGAGTGCGGCTGCTTCAGCTTCCAGTATTACAAGATCATCACCACCGGCGAGGGCGGGATGCTCCTGACCGACGACGAGCGGACCTGGATCCGGGCCCAGATGGTGCACGACTCGGCGGCCTGCTGGCGGCCGGACCGGTTTGCCCCGGCCCGCTTTCCCGGCGAGCTTTTTTTCGGATACGACTTCCGGATGTCCGAGACCGCCGGAGCGATCGGACTGGCCCAGTTTCGCCGGCTGCCCGGGCTCCTGGAGCGGATGCGGCGGAACAAGGCCCGGATCTGCGCCGGCCTGGCGGATCTGCCGGCCAAAGGCATCGTCCCGCGGCGGCAGAACGACCCCGAGGGCGACACCGGCATCTGCGTGATGTTCATGGTCCCTACCGTCGAGCTGTGCGAGAAGTTCGTCAGGGCCCTGGCGGCCGAGGGCGTGGACGTGATGCATCCGTACCACCGCGACATCCCCGATTGGCACGTCGCCCATCACTGGCGCCAGCTGATCGAGCAGGTCACGCCCACGCCCGAGGGCTATCCGTTCCGCGACCCGGCCCGCAAAGGCGCGCCGGTGAGCTACGACAACCTCTGCCCGCGGACCGCGGACCTGCTCGGCCGGGCGGTGCACATCAACGTGCCGCCGCAGATGACCGAACAGGACTGCGACATGATCGCCGAGGCGGTCCGCAAGGTCGCGGACGCGTATCTGTGACGCCGTCCCCGGAAATGCAGAGTCCGGAACCCCCAGTGACCGTTCGAGATTCGGGAATCGGGGGTTGAGAATGGAGGGCAGGGCGCGAGAATCGCAGGCGAGGGCCAATCGGCGTCGCGAAGCGCTGTAGCGGCCGGCGCCCCCGCCGGCCGACGAAGGCGTATGCGGCACAGTTCCGGTCGGGCGCGCCTGTGTGAATGTCGGGCCGGGCGGCGCGGACCCGCGATACCACCCGGTTTGCGGGCAGCGCGGCGGGTTGAAGGGAGGCCGGCATGACCGCCAGAGAGTGGACCGATCGAATGGCGCAATTCTCGATCGTGTTCGGGCTCGGCTGCCTGGTTCTGTCGCGATTGGGGGATCATGCGCATCTGATCGCCTGGTCCCTGGTGGGTATGGGCGCGGTCGCACGCACCATCACCAATCGGATTTCCGTGCGACGGCCCCGCGGAGCATGGTCATGATCACCGTCGATGTCTGCATGGAAACGGTCTTCTCGGACGTGCCCTTCCTCGATCGTCCGGCGCGGATCGCGGCCGCGGGGTTCAAGGTCGTGGAGCTCTGGTTCCCGGAGCTGCACCTGCCCGACGGCGACTGGAGGCGGCTGCGCAAGGCCTGCGACGCGGCCGGGCTGCGGATCAACAACATCGTGCTCAACAGCCCCGACGGCGGCATCGGCGGCTCGCTGACCGACGCCGCCGATCGCGAGAAGTACCTCAAGCGGCTGGAAAGCTCGCTGAAGTGCTGCGCCGAGCTGGGCACGAAGATGATGATCACCTGCACGGGCAACGCCCGCCCGGGCTTTACCCGCCAGGCCCAGGTCCGCAACATGATCGAGACGCTCAAGGCCGCCGGGGACGCCGCCGGCAAGGCCGGCGTGACGCTGGTCGTCGAGCCGCTCAACTCGCTGGTCGATCACCAGGGCTACTTCCTGGACGATCCGCTGGAGGCCGCGGCCATCGTGCGGGCGGTGGGCCATCCGAACATCGGCCTGCTGTTCGATGTCTACCACATGCAGATCATGCGCGGCAACGTCATCGAGAACATCCGCGCGTGCCGCGACGTGATCCGGCACTTCCACTCCGCCGGCGTCCCGGGGCGGCACGAGCTGGACCGCGGCGAGCTGGACTACCCCCGGATCGTCGAGGCGATCGCGGAAACCGGGTACGACGGCTGCTTCGGCCTGGAGTATTTCCCCGCCGAGGAGTCAGCGGCCTCGCTGGCGAGGATGCGGCGGCTGCTGGTGGACCGGTGACGGCAATGGCGTCGGCCGGCCGGGGCGCCGGCCGCTACAGCGCTTCGCGACGCGGTTGACCGCGGGAATGCGACGACGCTCGATGTCGGCCGCGACGCCCTGAGTTCATGCACCGGGCAAGGTAATACCCGTTCCCGGGGCGAGCCAACGCGGAATCGGAGTCAGCCGGTCCGTATTTCAAGGAGCCTTCAGATGCCCATTCAGCGGCGGCGTTGCGGCCAGTACAAGGTGCTCGACGAGCAGCAGATGCACCGCATCCACCAGGCGGTGCTGGAAGTCCTGGAGGAGGTCGGCGTCTACCTGGAGTACGAGCCGGCGCTGCGCATCCTGGCCGACTGCGGTTGTCGGGTGGACTTCGCCAGGTCCCGCGCCTACATCCCCGAGCACGTCCTGCGCAAGGCGCTCTCGACCGCCCCCTCGCGGTTCACGCTGCATGGCCTGCGGCCCGAATTCGACGTCAAGGTGGATATCGACTCGATTTATACCATCGGCGGGTCCAGCGCCCTGTTCGTGATCGACCTGGACGGCAACCGCCGCACCGCCACGCTGCAGGATTTGGAGGACCTTACCCGCCTGCAGGATGCGCTCAAGAACTTGCACATCATGCACGGCATCGTCAACCCGCAGGACATCCCCCAGGAGGGCTTCGACCGGCGGCTGTTCCCGGCGGTGATGAAACACACGGCCCGGAACTACTATTCCCAGGGCACCGGCGGCCGCAGCATCGCCGACCAGATCGAGCAGGCGGCCCTGATCCTGGGCGGCACCGAGGCGGTCAAGGCCCGTCCGCCGTTCACCATCGTGCTGTGCATGACCAGCCCGCTGGTCCAGGCCCGGCTGCGGCTGGAGGAGCTGCTGGCCTGTGCCGAGCACGGCATCCCGATCTACGTCGAGGTCGATGCCCAGCCCGGGGCCACCACGCCGATCACGCTGGCCGGCACCCTCGTCGAGGAATGCGCCAATGTCCTGTGCGGCATCACGCTGGCCCAGATGGTCCGGCCCGGGCTGCCCTGCGTGTTCGCCATCGCCTCCGGCGTGCTGGACATGTCCACTACCACTTACTCCGGGGCGGATCCACGGGCCAACCTGCTGCATGTGGCCACCGCCCAGATGGCCCACTACTACAACCTGCCGTTCCAGGGGGGGACGGGCATCGACGCGGTGATCTCGGATGTGCAGGCCGGCTACGAGCGGGGCATGCAGGTGCTGGCCAACGCCCTGGGCGGCACCAACTTCATCCATCTGTCCATCGGACTGATGGAGCAGATGATGACCGCCAGCTACGAGCAGTGCGTGATCGACGACGAGATCCTGGATGCGGCCTTCGTGATGGCCCGGGGGCTGGAAGTCGACGACGAGTCGCTGGCGGTAGACGTCATTCGCGAGGTCGGACCGGGCGGCAACTACCTGGCCCACGAGCACACCCTCAAGCACTTCCGCGACCTGTGCTGGTTCCCCAAACTGACCGTCCGCGACCGCTGGGAGACGTTCCAGGGCAAGGGGGCCGAGGACATGCGTCGCCGGGCGAACGAAACGGCCCGGCGCATCCTGAACGAGCACCATCCTTCCTACATCGACCGCAAGACCGCCCAGGAGCTCGACCGGCTGGCCGTCGCCCAGCAGCAGGCCGAGATCGACCGCCTGGCCAGGGAAGGCGCCTGACCCGCCGCTGAACCCGGGCAACCGCCGGCAGCGAGCCGGAACCTGAAATCCTCATGCCGGCGGTGCGGCACGAACCGGTCGTCGCCTCCGACGGCATGGCCTCGCGAAAAAATAACAAGTCGGTCGATAACGGCTCTCAAGATATCCAAACGCAAAACTAACATAAAGTTAAGATTTGATTGGCGGCCTCCGGAACGGATCTGTGAAGAAACCAGTGGCAAGGAGAGCCGATCTGCAATAGGATGATAGATCCGTGGAGCTTGCGCGCCGGGCAGTGCCGACGAGCCTGCCCGGGCCGCAGTGCATCAACGGTTAAGCTTTCGGCAAGGGCGCGGAGCCCTGAAACCGCGGCGGAGGGGCAGTCGGAAAGGCAGGCAGGCATGAGCAGCAAGCGAACGGTCAGCGTCAAGACCCGGACGGAGCTGGGCAAGGTGCTTTCCTACCTCCAGCAGGTGGTGGACTGCCTCCGGAACGGGACCCTGTGCGTTCAGAACGGACAGCGGGGCGTGGTGCTCAAGCCGTTGGGGCTGGTCGAGCTGGAGGTGGAGGCCACGCACAAGGAGGACAAGCAGTCCCTGGTTCTGGAGATCTCCTGGCGCAAGAAGGAGATGTCCGCCAGGGAGGCCGATCTGATCATCAGTTCCGACGAATCGGTGCTGGCCGCAGCCGGGGCCGGGGGCGAGGAGGACGCGGAGGAAGAATAGCGAATCCTCCGGCGATCGACACCCGGAGTCCGCCTTCGTGGTCTGTGGGGCGGCGGCGCAGAATCGCGCCCCGTCGGGCCGGAGGGGCCAGCCGCCGACCGATTCGGGGACACGGGCGGTTGACGACCGGTCCGGACGGCGGGCCGCCGGCGGTGCGTTTCGTCCCGGGTGGTCCGGCCCGGGTGCATCAGGGCGTTCGAGCATGACCATGGCGGCCGCGAACCCGTCCGAACCGGTCTGTGCGCCGTGTCCGGAGGAGATCACGGAGTGGGACCAGCGCACCTACGCGCAGCTGGTCAGCACCGAGTTGACCGCCGAGCAGCGCGAGCGGATCACCCATCCGAACCATGTGTACCCGCGGCAGGACGCGGTGCTGGCCGTGCACTGGCACCCCGAGTGCATCCCGCTGGACCTGGTGCAGCGCCGCATCGACGCCATGTTCCCGAACCGCTGCGACGAGCTGATCATCCCGACGCAGCACAACGTGCTGATAGGCTACGGCGATTTCTGCGGCGTCGAGGTCGACTGCTACTCGGCGGGCTTCAACCGCAAGGTACAGCTGCTGGTGCATGTCGAGAGCCGGCGGGTTCAGGATGCGGGCGTCTTCCGCACGATGCTGGCCCACACGTTCAAGTACCGGGCCCACCAGCTGGTGGAGTTCATGGACACCATTCTCCAGCCGTCGCTGGAGGACCGGTTGCAGGAAGCCGCGGCCCATGCCGGGGCCGATGCCCGGCTGGTGGCGTTCGTGCGGGCCTGGACGGGCAAGCTGCGGCGGCTGATGGACCGCAACGAGGCGATCACGCCGCCGGACGCCTACAAGAACAAGCTCCTGATGTACTGGTTCGACGAGCTGCGGGCGTTCCACGACGACCTGCTGATCAACCACGCGCTGGTGCTGCTCAAGGCGGTCAAGGCGGTGGTCAAGGCCAACTTCAGCCTCGAGTACTTCTACGGCACCTCCGAGGTGATCGAGGAGGTCCGGGGGCTGGGCGGATGCATCGTGGTCCCGCACCCCGAGCAGTTCTGGCCGATCCTGCTGGCCGGCTACGACGTGGACGGCTATGAGGTCTGGAACCCCCAGTCGCGCGAGTACACGGAGTTTCTGATCCATGTGGTGAACCGCCAGAACCGCGAGCGTTCGCGGAAGGACCGGCCGATCCTGATCCTGATGGGCGACGACACCCACCTGGGCGAGAAGATCCGCCCGCCGGAGCTCCAGGATCCGGACAAGGCCGGGCGGCAGATCGGCGTGCAGCCGGCGTGGGACGATCTGGCGATCCGCAAGAGCCTGATCGTCGCCAACACGGATCGCCGCCGGGTGATCGAGGACTACCGGGCCCGCCTGCGGGGTTGACCGCCGGCCCGGAAGGACGGAACGTGCCATGGCCACCGACCAGAGCGAATTCAGCCACCAGTCGCTTCAGGACCGCGAGTCGATCTGCCGCTACCTGGAGGCCCTGCGCGAGGCCTTCCAGCAGGGCCGACTGCTGCTGGCCCGGAACTCCGAGAAGTTCGTGATGGAGACCCCCGGACTGGTGGAGCTCGACCTGCGGGCCAAGCAGAAGTCCGACACCGCCCAGATCGTGCTCAAGATCAGCTGGAAGAAGCAGAAAAAGGGCAAGGCCCTGCGCGTCGAGCCGCTGATCATCGAGGGCGAGCAGAAGAATCCATGATCACCCACGAAGGGATCGACCGCAACTTCCACTTCATGGTGCTGGAGGTTCTCCAGCAGGTCGACAACGCGCGCAGGATCCTCGCCCAGCCCTCGCCCGCCCTGCTCCGCAGGATCCTCTCGAGCGACAAGTACATCGACGTGCTCAAGAGCCTGATCGAGAAGAAGTGCATCAGCTACTTCCGGCACACCCCGTCGCTGGACAAGCAGTCGGCGGACGCGGCCAGTGCCCTGTCGATCGTGACCAACAACCTCGAGCGGATCGCCGATTTCTGCGCCAACCTCAGTGCCCAGACGCGGCACCTCTCGTCGCCGGAGTTCCTCGGGCGATTCGATCTGGAGGCCTACTTCCGCGAGATCCGCGCCGCCCTGGAGCTGGTCAACGACGCCGTGGCCCGCAAGGACGCCGGCCTGGCCATGAGGCTCTGCCAGTGCGAGGCGACGCTGAACGAGCTGTACCGCGACGATTACGAGCGCATCCGCGCCGAGCTCCGGACCGGCCGAGACACCGACGACCTGCTGGCCTCGCTCTACATCCTGCACTACCTCGAGCGCATCGGCGACTCGCTGCAGAACATCGGCGAGGCGGTGCTCTTCGCGATCACCGGCGAGCGGCTCAAGATCCACGAATACACCGCCCTGGAGGAGACGCTCCAGGGCCCGGAGGTCCACAGCTCGATCCGGAACTGTTCGATCGAATTCAAGTGGGAGACGCGCTCGGGCAGCCGGATCGGCAAGGTGGCCGACGCCGGCGGCGGAACCCGCGACCTGGAGGCGATCTTCAAGCGGGGCACCACCGAGAAGCTGCTCAGCGAGCGGGACAACATCGCCCGCTGGCAGGAGGTCATGCCCGGGCTCCCGCCGCGGGTGCTGGAATGCCGGGCCGGCGAGAGCGACGCGGCCCTCCTGCTGGAATTCCTCGACGGCTCCACCTTCCACGACCTGACGCTCAGCGCCGAACCCCCGGTGCTGCGCCGCGCGACGGAAGCCCTGGAACGCACCTGCCGCCGGGCCTGGGAGGCCACCCTGCGGAAAACGCCGGTAAACGCCCGGTACCTCGATCAGCTCTCGGCCCGCATCGCCGGCGTGTTCCGCGTCCACCCGGAGTTCCGCACCGCCAGCCAGCAGGTCGGCGACCTGGCGGTCCGCTCTCTGGAAGAGCTGCTGGAACAGGCCGCCGCGATCGACGCCCGGGCCGACGCGCCATTCTCCGTGCTGGTCCACGGCGACTTCAACACCGACAACATCATCTACAATCAGCGCACCGACCGGATCCATTTCATCGATCTCTACCGCTCCCGGGATTCCGACTACGTCCAGGACGTCTCGGTGTTCATCGTGTCCAACTTTCGCGTGCCGGTCTTCGTGCCCGAGCTCCGCGAGCGGCTCAACGACGTGATCCTCGACATGTTCCGCTTCGCCCGCGGCTTCGCCGAGGAGCACGGCGACGAGAGCTTCGAGCTCCGGCTGGCCCTGGGACTGGCCCGGTCCTTCATGACCTCCACGCGGTTCGAGCTCAACGAGGATTTCGCCCGCGTCATGCACATGCGGGCCATGTACCTGCTCGAGAAGGCCGTCCATCACGGGCAGAAGCCCCCGGCGGATTTCCACCTGACGATCGAGGCTCTGACTTACTGACCTGCGGCAGGGATGCGGCGGTGCACATGAAACGGATCGGAGTTATCGGCATACCGGACGGCTGGTCGTCACGCAGCCTGGCCGACGCTTTCGCCCGCAAGACCGGATTCGGCTGTCTGATCGACATGAGCCGCGTCGTCCTCGACCTGGCCGCCGGCCGGGCATTCTTCGAGGGCCTGGAACTCAATTCCCTGGACGCCCTGGTGATCAAGAAGATCGGCGCGCCGTACGGGCCCGATATGCTCGACCGGCTGGCCATGCTCCGCTTCCTCTCCGAGCGCGGGTTGCCCGTCTTCTCCAGACCGGCGCTGATCAAGCGGGTCATCGACCGCCTCAGCTGTACCGTGACCTTGGCCGCCGCGGGCATCCCCATTCCCCCCACCGTGGTCACCGAGGACCCCGCCGAAGCCGCCGAAGCGGTCGGACGCTTCGGGCGGGCGGTACTCAAGCCGCTGTACACCTCCAAGGCCCAGGGCATGGAGCTGGTCGAGGCGGGCCCCGACGCCCTCGAGCACATCCGGCGCTTCCGGCAGGCCGGCAACCCCGTCATCTACGTCCAGAAGATGCTCGATCTGCCCGGCCGCGACCTGGGCCTGGCCTTCCTGGGCGGCCGCTTCGTAGGCTGCTATGCCCGGGCGGCCAACGGCCGCTCCTGGAACACCACCACCCGCTCGGGCGGAAAGTACGAGCCCCACGAGCCGTCGGCCGAGATCCTGGACCTCGCGACCCGGGCCCAGGCGCCGTTCGGCCTGGACTTCACCTGCGTGGATATCGCCCAGCCGCCCGAGGGCCCGGTGGTCTTCGAGGTTTCGGCTTTTGGCGGCTTCCGGGGATTGTGGGAGGCCGGCCGCATCGACGCCGCCGAACTCTACGCCGATTATGTGCTCAACAGGCTCGACCATGGCTGACCCGCCGCCGATCCTCGACGACGCGGTCGGCCGGCTGATCGACGCCCATCCTCCGACCGGGACCCTGGAGCTGGTCTTCGACGACTGCGGCATCCGCGTGCACAGCAACGCCGCGCCGCTGCTGGACGCCCTGGCCGAATACTACCGCCCTTTCCTCGCCCCGGCCGGCGGGAACCCCATCGTCGTCACCGCCCTGGAGGCCACGCCCCTGGTTTTCGCTCAGCCTTTCACGCTCAAGCCTCCCGAGCCGGGCAAAACCCGCATCAAGGAGGAGTTCCTGGAGGTCGAAGGCGGCCGCATCGTTCGCAAACGGCTCACCGGCATGGTCTTCCTCTTCGGCGGCTCAACGCACCTGGCGGTCGGTCCCTGCCTGGCCAACGTCAACCAGGTCATCAACTTCATCAACAACCGCTACATCCAGTGGAAGCTGCACCGCGGAGGTCTGCTGTTTCACGCGGCCGCGGTGGCCGGTCCGGGCGGAGTCCTCGCCCTGGCGGGCTTCGCCGGCGCGGGCAAGTCCACGCTGGCCCTGCACCTGATGAACCTCGGCCTGGACTTCGTCAGCAACGACCGCCTGATCGTCCGCCGCGACGGCACCTTGTTGCGGGCCGGCGGCGTGCCCAAGCTCCCGCGGGTCAACCCCGGCACGATCCTGCACAACCCCAGCCTGCGGCGCATCCTGGGCGACGAGGAGATCCGGCGATTCGCGTCGCTGCCGGCTGATGAACTGCGCACGCTGGAGCACAAATACGATGTGTTCATCGAGGAATGCTTCGGAAACGGCCGTTTCCGGCTGGGCGGGCCGCTGCGGGCCCTGGCGGTGCTGAACTGGCGGCCCGAAGGCGGAAAAACCGCGGCGGACGCCGTCGATCTGCGCCGCCGCCCGGATCTGCTGCCGGCCTTCATGAAGTCCACCGGCCTGTTCTACGAGGATCCACCCGGCGGCGCCGCCCCACCGGCGCCGGAGGACTACATCACCCTGCTGGAGGCGTGCCCGGTGATCGAGTTCCGCGGAGGCGTGGACTTCGACGCCGCGGCCCGGCAATGCGCGCGACTGGTCGGGACGGAAGCCGGCGGCGGGCCGTGATCGTCACGCGGGGCGATCTGCCCGGCCGGATCAGCCGTCGCGGCCGGTTCAGGCCGGGCTGCGGCGGACGAGCCGCTTGCGGACGGTCTCGGAAGTCACGCCCAGAGCCTGCAGGGCCTGGCATCCGACCGAGCCCTTCTCGGCCAGCAGGGCCAGCAGCAGGTGCTCCGAGGCCACCTGCCAGTTGCCCATGCCCCTGGCCTCCTCCGCGGCCCGGCGGATGACGTCCCGAAAATGCGGCGTCCCCGGCAGCCGCCCGAGTACCCAGGTCTCGTGCAGCCGCGAGGCCAGCAGGCGATCGATCTCCCGGCGGATGCAGTACTCGTCGGCGCTGCCTTCTCGAAGCACTTGGGCCCCCAGCCCGTTGCCCTCGCGGATGATCCCCAACAGCAGATGCTCGGTGCCGACGTACCCCTGCCGGTACTCGCCGGCAGCCTCCTTGGCCAGCCGGATGATCTCCTGGGCCTGCCTGCTGAGCGTCTGGTTCACGAGGCTTCACCCCCGGTGCGCCGGGGAAGTCGGCGCGATCGCCCGTGCTATATCGTCCAACGGCGGCCGACCTTGACTGCTGCCCGGTCGAAAGCCTGCGTGTCCCGCGGGCGGGCATTGTTCCCGGACCCGCACGGAGGTCTACAATGAGCCGGCGGCCCTCCCGGCCCCGAGGTGCACCCTTGAAGTACGTTTACCGCGAATTCGACGGCATCCCCTTCCCGGGCCAGGATGCCCTGGGGCTCTTCGACCAGCTTTTCGAGTTGGTGATGGAGTACGGGCAGCCGGCCCTGGACGCCATGGACCGCCTCCAGATCGATCCCCGCCAGCAGGAACTGCTCGACCAGCTCATCCGCGACGGGCTGCTGGAGAAAGCCGGCGCCCGCTGGCGGCTCACGCCCCGTGCGATCCGGGCAATGCAGCGCAAGGCGCTGATGGAGATCTTCAGCCGTCTGCGGGCCGGGCGCCGCGAGGGACACGAGGCGCCTTCGCCGGGACCCGCCGGTGAACGCGACGACGGGACCCGCCCCTACCAGTTCGGCGACCCGACGGCCGACCTGGACTTCCAGGCCACCCTGCGCAACGCCATCCGCCGCGCGGGCCCGGGCCTGCCCCTCAAGCTTCGCGAGCAGGACCTGGAACTCCATTGCACCGAGAGTCAGGCCTCATGCAGCACGGCGATCCTGCTGGACATGTCCGGCTCGATGGCCCGCTACGGGCGCTTCTACCACGCCAAGAAGTGCGCCATGGCGGTCCATGCCCTGATCACGCAACGCTTCCCGCAGGACACCGTCGATCTGGTGGGCTTCTACTCCGGCGCGGCGGTCATTCCCGAGCACCGGCTGCCGCTGATCGGGCCCAAGCCGGTCAGCATCCTGGACCCCCGGGTCCGGCTCCGCGTGCCCATCGACCGGGTGGACGAGGGTCCGCTGCATTTCACCAACCTGCAGATGGGGCTGCGGCTGGCCGGACGGTTGCTGCGCCGCCGGGCCGGCGACCACAAGCAGATCTTCATCATCACCGACGGCCAGCCCACCGCCCACCTGCAGGGGGATTTCGTGCACCTGATGTACCCCCCCGACCGCGAAACCGCCCTGGCCACGCTGCATGAGGCCCTGGCCCTCAGCCGCCATGGCGTCCGCCTGTGCACCTTCGCGCTGACCGAGGACTACGCCGGTCTGGACTGGGTGGGCTTTGTGGACCGGATGACCCGCCTGACCGGCGGTGTGGCCTTCTATTGCGCCGGCGGAGACCTCTCCGAGTGCCTGATGGAATCGTACCTCTCCGGCCGGAGGGTCCGGACCTGGCTGTCATGACGCCCTGAAAGCGGCGTACGACTGCTTTTGCGGCCGCGGCCTCTGACCGATAACATGACTCGGCCGGTAGAGCCGGTCTTCTCCTCGGACGGGCGGGAAGCTTTTGAGGATCGCCGCGAGGCGGGGCCGCCGGCGAGCGGGATTGCCGCCGCGCGACCGGCCGGGTGCTTCGCCTCCGGCGTCTCAGAGGAGGTACGCGCGATGAGCCCGACCGCATCCCGGCCGACGACGCCCCCCCGCAAGCCCCAGGACGCAAAAGCCCCCCCCGGGCAGAATCGCGCCCTGCTGGAAAGCATCCTCCACCACCTCCAGTACACCCGGGCCAAGCACTGGGAGGGAGCTACCCCGCAGGACAAGTACGTGAGCCTCGCGCTGGCGGTGCGGGACCGGGCCGTCGAACGGATGATGAGCACCCAGGCGGCCTACGCGGAGAGGCGGGTCAAGCGGGCGTATTATCTGTCGCTGGAGTTCCTGCTCGGCCGCCTGCTGCGCAGCAACCTGGTCAACCTCGGCATCTACGATTCCTGCCGCGACCTGATCGGTTCACTGGAGGGCGACCTGGAGAAGATCCTCGAGGTCGAGCCCGACGCCGGCCTGGGCAACGGCGGCCTGGGGCGCCTGGCGGCCTGCTACATCGACTCGGCGGCCACGCTGGGCTATCCGGTCTACGGCTACAGCCTCCGCTACGAGCACGGCATCTTCGAGCAGCAGATCCACGACGGCTGGCAGGTCGAGGTGCCCGAGAACTGGCTGATCCACGGCACCCCCTGGGAGCTGATGCGGCCGGAGTTCACCACCATGGTGCGGCTGCGCGGGCGGGTCGAGCCGGGCGTCGGGCCCGACGGGCGCTACCGGGCCAACTGGGTCGACTGCCGCACGGTGCTGGGCGTGCCCTATGACATTCCGATCGTCGGTTACGGCAACAACACGGTGAACATCCTGCGGCTCTGGGCCTCGCGCAGCACCGAGGCATTCGACCTCGACGACTTCAACCGCGGGGACTACGTCGAGGCGGTGCGCGACAAGATCATGAGCGAGACGATCTGCAAGGTGCTGTACCCGGCCGACGCGATCGAGGCCGGCCGCCAGCTGCGGCTGATCCAGCAGTACTTCTTCGTGGCCTGCACGCTGTCGGACATCATGCGCCGCTACGACCGCGAGAACGACGGCATCGACGCCCTGCCCGACAAGGTGGCCATCCAGCTCAACGACACCCACCCGTCCATTGGCGTAGCCGAACTGATGCGCATCCTGGTGGACGAGCGCGGCCTCGACTGGGACAGGGCCTGGGAGCTGGTCTGCGGCGTGTTCGGCTACACCAACCACACCCTGCTGCCCGAGGCCCTGGAGGTCTGGCCGGTGGGCATGTTCGAGTACTGGCTGCCCCGCCACCTGCAGATCATCTACGAGATCAACCACCGTTTCCTCAGGCAGGTCGAGCGGCGCTGGCCCGGCGACGACGACCGGCTGCGGCGCATGTCGCTGATCCAGGAGGACGAGCCCCGGTCGGTGCGCATGGCCCATCTGGCCATCGTCGGCAGCCACAAGGTCAACGGCGTGGCCGAACTGCACAGCGCCCTGGTCCGCTCCCACCTGGTGCCGGACTTCGCCGCGATGTGGCCGGAGCGTTTCGTCAACGTCACCAACGGCGTCACCCCGCGCCGCTGGATCAAGGTCTGCAATCCCGACCTGGCCGACATCCTCACCCGCCGGCTCGGTGACGGCTGGGTCTGCGACCTGTCCCGGCTCGAGCAGATCGCCCCTCTGGCCGACGACCGGGCCTTCCAGGAGCTGTTCCGGGAGGTCAAGCGGGCCAACAAGCAGCGCCTCGCCCAGCTCGTGCGCCGCACCGTGGGCATCGACATCTCGCCCGACGCCCTGTTCGACATGCAGGTCAAACGGCTTCACGAGTACAAGCGCCAGCTGCTCAACGTCCTGCACACGGTGATGCTCTACCATGAGATGCTGGCCGCCCCCGGCAGCCGCGTGCCGCGCGTCGTGCTGTTCGCCGCCAAGGCGGCACCCTCCTATTACCGGGCCAAGCTGATCATCAAGCTCATCCACGCCGTCGGCCGGGTGGTCAACCGCGACGGGCGGCTCAAGGGAGCCCTCAAGGTCGTCTTCCTGCCCAACTACCGGGTCAGCCTGGCTGAAATCATGATCCCCGCGGCCGACCTGTCCGAGCAGATCTCCACCGCCGGCACCGAGGCCTCGGGCACCGGCAACATGAAGTTCGCGATGAACGGGGCCCTGACCATCGGCACGCTCGACGGGGCCAACATCGAGATCCGCGACGCGGTCGGGCACGAGAACTTCTTCCTCTTCGGCCTGACCGCCGAGGAGGTCGCGCAGCGGCGCGGTTCCTACAACCCCTGGGACATCTATCACCGCGATGAACCGCTGCGCCATGCCCTGGACGCCATCGCCGACGGGGCCTTCAGCCCCGAAGACCCCGGGCTCTTCCGACAGGTCCGCGACTGGCTCACCCGGGAGGGCGACCGCTACCTGCTGCTGGCCGACGCCGCGTCCTACCGCGACGCCCAGCGCCGCGTGGACGAGCTGTGGCGCGATCCGCACGCCTGGTGCCGGGCCGCGATTCTGAACGTCGCCCGCGTCGGCCGCTTCTCCAGCGACCGGTCGGTCCGGGAGTACGCCGAACGCATCTGGAAGATCCAGCCGGTGGATGTGCCGCCCCCGCGTGGCCCCTGACCGCCGCGCCCCGGCCGCTGACAACGCGCCCGACAGGATTCGAACCTGTGACCCCCGGTTTAGGAAACCGGTGCTCTATCCTGCTGAGCTACGGGCGCGGCGGCGTCAGCGTATCGCACCGGCGGCCGAGGCGTCAAACGCCCGGTCCCGGGGAACATGCGGTGCGACCTCTGGCGTAATAATGCCTTCCGCTCGGCCTGGAATGCGTCCTGCTGCTGGAACAGCGGCCGCAAGGCGGTTCGCAAGGCGGTGATACCACGACGCTCCATTGCATTTCAGAGACACGTCCGCCCATGCGCGCTGTCGATTCCGCGGCGCCAGGCACGAGTGCGCGACCGCCCGAGTCCGGAGATGCCCCCCCGCCAGGCACGGTCGCCAAAGTGTGGCTGACAACGCGACCGCTTCCATAAGCAGGCCCAACGCCTGCGATCGAGGCTTCCACGCAGGTTTCGGGAACCGGAGCCGGCGAAGCCTCCCCAAGCCGCTCGATTCATCTAAACCGCTATGAAGAAAGCGGTTAAGAAAACTTAGCGCCGTTTTTCGTTGCCTGCAACCGCCCGGTCCGTATAATATGCACCAGGATCGTGGCGCGCGAGGTCAAGACACCCTCGCGTCGCTGGGCGCGGCTCGTGTCGGGTCGTCGACCTGGAGAGGCGGTTCGCCCGCCAGGCAGGCGGGTTTCCCGTTCGTTCGCGCAAGAGCACGAACACGTTTCCCGTTCGCCCACCATTTCCGTGTCGGCTCGAGCGTCGGTCGAATTGGAAAACCTGCCGGCTGCTGACAAGATCCGCTCAATCGGCGCAAGGCCGGGAAAGGAGGTAGCGGAAGGGAAAACGGATTGTTTCTGCACGCAAAGAGGCCGCCGGGTTATCCCGGCGGCCTCTTTGCGTACGGGTCTTTGCAGCGCGGCTCGCGCCTTGCGGCCCCCTGCCACGCCACGGCCCCTCTGCTTGCGAGCGCGTCGTGCCCGGGCACCCGGCCTCGACCAATCGCTGAAAAAGGGTCTGCCCCACAGACGCGACCGCTCGGGGCACGCCTGCGGGACAGACCCGGATGTTGGCCCGGCGCGAACCGGTCGGATCTCCGGCAGCGAGGCCTCAGCGAGCCCACTCTGCGCGGAACTTGCGGCGGCTCAACACGGCGACGGCCGCAGTACACGCCAGGAACAACCCTGACGCTGGCTCAGGTACCACCCGCAAGTCGGCTTCATCCACGTAACCGGCCTGTCCGGCCAGTGAGGCGTTCGAATAAAGCACCTGTGAAACCAGCCAGCGCGTGCCCACGGGGATCGCGCCGCTCACGGACGCGGATTCCCATGTGCCCGGCAGGCTGTCCAGCGTGATGTTGGCCGCCAGCGGGCTACCGATCTGCGAACCGTAGTTCGCGGCGCTGAAGAACATTACGATGACGCCTCCGGTGGCCGCCGGGAGGTTGGCGTTGAACAGGGCCCCCAGGCTGACGATGCCCAGGCCGCTGTCGATCGCGCCGGCCCAGGAGCTGACGTCGGTGGTCTGGAAAGCCTGCGTGGTGATCAGGCCGTCGCTGACCATGCGGAGCATCTTCGAGCCGGCCGCCGGGGTGACGCCGCCGTCCACCCCGGTGATCGTGGCCGCCTCCACGCCCCAGACGCCCTGGTAGCCCGGAAAATTGTTCAGTACGTTGAGGTAGCTGGTCAGCGGGTTCAGCTCGAAGCCCGGATCAACCAGCAGGTTCGCCCGGGCCTGCGGGACCAGGACCGACACCGCCAGGGAGAACGTCAGCGCCGCAGCGATCGTCGCCTTGAGAGTCGTCATGTTTGCCTTCTTTCGTCTGTGATGAAAACCTTGTTTCTGAATGGCCCCGGCAACGTTACCGAGGCGCATGAACTCCACGGCGTCCTCTTCAGCCCCGACGCACCCGCCGCCGGACCAGCAGCAGCCCGGCTGCGCTCGACAACCCGGCCGTGGCCGGCTCGGGCGTCGGATACTCGATGATCTGGAGCTTGCCGTAGAAGGTCGCTCCCGGCACGCCGTTGTAGATGAGATCTTTCTTGATGGTGACGAGCGAACCCGGATAAACAGGATCGAAGTAGAAATCCACGCTGTTACCGCTGATGACCGTCACCAGGTTGCTGGCCGGCGAACCGTTGATCAGGATCTGGGGGTTGGCCCAGGTCCAATCGGGGTGTAGAACCGTCTCGTGCCAGTCCGTCCAGGGCAGGTTGCCGGCGACGATCAGTACCTCCGTGACCGGCAGCGGCGGACCGAAGGCCGGCTGCGAGAACGGCTGACCCTGCGGCCCGGTGAACTCCTTGCGCCAGAACGGACCGGTGGGGTCGAGTTCGACGGGGATGGGCAGACCGCTGGGGTCGATCACCGTCCAGCCGGAGGCCGGCACGCCGGTCTCGAAGTGCGACGGTAACGGAAGGTTGCCCACGCCCTGAGCCAGGGCGTTTGCGGCCACAAGGGTGCTGAGGGCTGCGGCCACGATCGTCAGCGTCATGTTCTGTTTGCGGGTCATGGGTCGCTCCTTTCCGTGTTTGTGCCTGTATTCAAGGCTTGTTTCACGGGTTCCTGTTGCCGTTCTCACGTCTGCGAATGCCTCACGCCGTTCGGCCGTGCCGACGACGCCGCAGGGTCAACGCTGCCCCTGCCGCCAGCAGGCCCATGCTGGCCGGCTCTGGGGTGGGATACTGGGCGATCTCGATGTACGGGAAAGTCTGGCCCTGAGGCCCCGTGTAGACCAGGTACTTGCGGATGTCCAGCTGTGTTCCGGGCGGCAGCGGATTGAAGTAGAAGTCCAGCGTGCCCCCTTGCGTCGGCGTCCCCGGCGTGTTGATCACCACCAGGCCGGCCGGCGGCTGCTGCTGCCACTGACCCTCGAACATGTAGACCACCGGACCCCAATCCCATCCGGGTGTGAGAATCTGCTCGTGCCAGTCGCTCCAGTCGAGCGGGGGGGCGATCAACAGCTTCTCGAAAACCGGAAAAATCTGGCCGGGCGTCGGTTGGATGGCTCCGTTGGGATCGTAGAACTTCTTGATCCAGGCGGGCCCGTTGGGATCGCGGACCACCGGGAGCGGGCCGCCGGCCGGGTCGGTGACCCACCAGCTGTTCCCGTTGATCGGGAAGCTTGTCGGCAACGCCGGCAGATTGCCGACTCCCTGCGCCAGGGCGTTGGCGGTCACGGCAGCACTGAGCGCCGCAGCCATGATCATCAGTTTCGCGTTCTGCTTCGTGGTCATGTCCTGCTCCTTTCTTCCTCTTGTTTCACCAGATTCATTCATTGAATAGGCGTCGTCCGCGACTGCCTACGCGGTCAGTCCGCGACGACGGCGATACATCGTCAGCAGTCCACCCACCACCAGCAGGCTCAGGCCCGCCGGTTCAGGCGTGGGATACTGGGCGATCTCGATGTACGGGAAGGCCACCCCCTGCGGCCCGGTGTAAACGAGCTCCTTGCGGATATCGAGGAGCGTGCCGGGGCTCAGCGGGTTGAAGTAGAACTCCAGCGTGCCGCCATGCGTGGGCGTCCCGGGAATGTTGTTGATCGTCAGGCCGGCCGGCGGCTGGGTCACGTTTTCGAGTATCAGCACCTGGGTGGTCCATTCCCAGCCGGGCGTGAGGATTTCCTCGTGCCAGTCGCTCCAGTCCAGCTGCGGGGCGATCAGCAGCCGTTCCGTGACGGTGAACACCTGTCCGGGAACGGGAACGATGACCCCGCTGGGATCGAAGAACTGCTTGACCCACTTGGGACCGTTGGGGTCCCGGACCACGGGGATCGACCCGCCGTTCGGGTCAGCCACCATCCAGCCGCCACCGAGATTGGGGAAGGACACCGGCAGTGCCGGCAGGTTCCCGACCCCCTGAGCCACCGCCGGGCCCGCCGTGGCCAGCAGGACGGCCGCCATCGAACCACATACCACTGTTCTGATCACCCCTCGCGTTTTCATGCCGATTCTCCTTGCATCATTCCGAAAGCCTTCCGCGAAACCCAACGCCGGGTTCTGTCGCCTGCGCGATCCCCTCCGCCTCCGGGCCCGGGCGGCGGGGCCCAACACCCCGCCACCCTTTGTTCCGTGAAGGAGGAGAAGAGAGAAGAAGTCCTGGTGAAACATGCTGATTGCGGGCTGCCGGACGCCCGCGAGCGTCCGTCCCGCCCGGCCTCCAGCAGTACGGCCACGGTCTGTTCGAGCGCCTCCGGGCAATCCTCGACGACCACATAAACGCCGGCTCCGGCAATACGGGCCGAACACTCGACCGTATCGTCATGGCTTGCGGCCACGGCCACGGTGCGGATCGGGTGCGGACCGTCGCGAAAGCTCCGGATCAGAGCGAACGCGTCCGCCGAGTTCGACCCGACCTGCACCAGCGCCACGCTGGGACGCTCACGGGTGATCCGGCGGTAGCCTTCGCGAGCGGAGGCCGCCCGCCGCAGCGGCCAACCGTTGTTCGTCGCGATCCGGGCCAAGGCCGGTTCGGGCTGCTGCGCGACTACGATCATCAGCACACGTTGTCGGCAAGGCCCGATCACCACCGCCGTTTCCTCCACCGGACCACAGGGGTCGCACATGCCTGTTTCATGTCCCGTGCCAACGGCGGCGACGCATGAAGGAAAGGGCGCAACAGCATGCCGCATCGGGACTTGAGCACACTCGCGCGGCATGTGATGAGCGGCCTGAAGCAATGCACGTCCAGTGCCGTTGCGGTACACAAAACGGGGCCGAAAGCTCCTAAACGGTTGCAGCCACGGGACCTGTCAGCGATGTACCATTCCGGCGGGAAGTACCATTCCGGCACAGGCAGGACCCGCCAACGGCTGAGGGGCGAACCGCAGCGACCGTCCAGCAATGTCGACTGTCTATCGCGGGGTGGACTGTGGAATCGCGCCGGCAGACTGTCCGGCCACGAAAACAGCCCTGGAATGAGAAAAAGGAGGGGGAATTGCCGGCATCGCGCCGGTGGTCGGCCGCCGTCGCCCCTCAGCGTCTTCGATTCAGTGAACCAGCTTGGCCAGACCGTAACGCCGGACCTTGCGATAGAGCCGCCGGCGGTCGATGTCCAGCAGTGCCGCGGCGCGGCTCTGATTGCCGCCCGTCGCTCGCAGGGCGTCCAGGATCACGGCCCGTTCCGCGGCTTCCAGCGTGACCCAGTTGCTCCGCCGGTCCTTGACGGACGCGATGGGCGAGGATCTCAACTCCTCCGGAAGGTCGGCGACGGTGACCATGCCGCCGGTGGCGAAGATGTCCGCCTGCTCCATCGCGTTGGCCAGTTCGCGAACGTTACCCGGCCAGGCGTAGCGGCGCAGCGCTTCCACCGCGTCGGGGGAGAGCCGCCTGGCCGGCCGACCATCCGCCATCGCGAAACGCTCGAGGAAGTGCTGCGCAAGGATCGGGATGTCATCGACACGGTCCCGCAGCGCCGGCACGCGGATGCGCACCACATTGAGGCGATAGTACAGGTCCTGCCGGAACTCTCCGCGCGCAACCATCGCCTCGAGGTCGCGATGCGTGGCCGCGATGATCCGGACATCGACCGGTACCGGCTCCACGCCGCCCAGAGGGACCACGGCGCGATCCTGAATGCAACGCAGCAGCTTGGCCTGGACCTGCAGGCCGAGTTCCCCGATCTCGTCGAGGAACAGCGTCCCGCCGTCGGCGGCGCGGAAAAAGCCCAGCGTGGTCTGCCCGGCACCCGTGAAGGCTCCCTTCACGTGCCCGAAAAGCTGCGACTCGAACAGAGTGTCGCGCAGGCCGGTGCAGTCCACCGCCACGAACGGACCCTGGCGGCGGGGTCCTGTCGCGTGAATGTGCCGGGCCAGAACCTCTTTGCCGACCCCGGTTTCGCCCTGAATCAGGATGGTACAGGTACGGCGGCCGACGGCCTGCACGACCGGCTGCAGGTGCCGCAACCCCGGGATCCTGCAAACCGCACAATCGTGAATCCGACCCGCGCAACCGGCACAAATGGTCCCTGTTGACGCTGTTGACATGGGCCTGCCTCCGAAGCTTTCAAAAACCGCTGACCCGCACGAGGCTTCAAAACCGCCCGACAGGCCTCTGCGAAGCCTCATCGTTGCACGGCCAGCGGAAAGTCGGTGTTCGCGTGAGGTCCAGGCAAACTTGGCCTCCTCCAGTATGCTTTTTAGGTGTCCCGGCCGAAGGAGTCCAGCAGGAAGTTCAGTTTTGAACGTAAAAAGTTCGCCGTGAAAGCGCAGCGTTTCCGAGACATCCACAGGGCCGACGGCAAACCGGGGCGCCAGGACGACCGGCCGGCGCGCGCCCGGCCACGGACGCTTCGTGCATGGTCGCCCTGCGCGCCTCGGCAGCCCGGTCTCATTCAGCGGCGTGTGGTCGCGTGGAGCGATCGTTCTCGAGCAGCAGCTGGCTGGGCGGTTCGAGCGCCACCGGTCCTGAGGCAGGAGGTCGGTTGCCGAACACGACGAAATGCGACTTCTTGGGGTGTCTGGCCGGCGTCTGGAGCCACAGGTGGACCGGCGGCATGTCCTGGCCGGTTTGGGCGAGCACGCGCGGGGCTTCGAGCAGGAACCGGACGTAATCGGAGCGGGCGGACATCATCAGGACCGGCTCGTTACCGCCCAGTCGGCGGACCATCTCCTGGCCAACCAGCCGCTCCTCGTTCTGCAGCGACCGCCGGCCCTGCTGCCGCTCGAGCAGCTCGAGCTGATCGAGAATTCGCGGCATGCGGAGGTCGCCATACCAGACGATCCGGGCGTCCTGGCTGCCGATGAACCGCATCGTGGCCACCTGCTCGGGTGAAAGGCGATCCCGTACCAGCCGGGCGAACTCGATGAAGGGCGCCTCGCCGGCGACCATCGGCATGAGCCGGGCCCAGATCCACAGCCAGCCCAGCGTCATCCCGCCGGCCAGCACCGCGAAAGAGGCGTTCGCGCGACGTGCCCGGTAGAGACCGGCCGCGAGGGCGAATCCGACCGTCAGGGCTGCCGCCGCCGGCAGGTAGGCCGACCATAGTTCGGCGGCCGAAAACAGCCCCCCGTTGTGGCGGTTCCACTCCCACAGGCCGTATGCGCCCCCGGCCATCGCCACGGGCAGCCCCAGCCAGATCGCCCGAACCGCCAGGCGCACCAGCCGCTCGTTGCGATCGCGGCCCGGATCGAACAGTCTGGAAAGTTCCACCCCCAGCAGCACGAACAGAGGCGGCACCGCCGGGAGCAGATAACGGAACTCCTTTCCCGCCGACGCGGTGAAAAACGCCAGCAGGCCGACGAACCAGATCACTGCGAACCGCGCCGCCGAAGGGTTCAGGCCCTCGCGCTGCGGCCTCAGCGCCCGCCATAAGCCCGCAGGCACGGAAAGGCTGTACGGCAGCGTGTAGATCGCCGCGGGAACCAGATACATGAAGTGGAAGAACCAGGCCCGCTGGCCGGCGACATTGGGCAGATCGCCGGTAAAGCGGTCCAGGAACTCCACGCGCCACTTGAACCAGGCCGCCGGCTCTCTGAGCACCACCGCCACCACCCACGGAAGCCAGGGCAGCAGGAACAGGCCGAAGGCGACCGCCAGCCACGGCGTCCACAGGGCCCGCCATCGCCGGTGGATGACGACGTGCAGCAGCATCGGCAGGCCGACACACGCCAGCGGCATCGGCAGCTTGTAGAGCATGCCCAGACCCGCCGCGAGCCCGCCCAGGCACCACAGCCCCCCGCGCCGCCGCGAGCCCGCGGGCTCCTCCACCGCGGCATACAGGGCCGCCAGCGACAACGCGACCAGCGATGCCAGTCCCAGGTCGCTCGCGCCGCGATGCGACCAGTACAGCACCACCACGCTGGAGGCGCAGGCGAACCCGCCGAACACCGCCGCCCGGTTGCCGGCGGTCATTCGCGTCATCCAGAAGACGACCGCGACCAGCAGCACAGCCGCGATCGCGTTGGGCAGGCGGGCGGCCGCCTCGTCCACCGGCGTGCCGCGAAGCCGCGCGGCCAGCATGACCGCCCAGTAGGGGCCGGGAGACTTCTGCAGCCTCGTCTCGCCGCTGAAACGCGGCATGAGCCATTCTCCGGCCTCCTGCATCTCGCGGGCGGTCTGTGCGACCCAGCAGTCGGTAGGCTCGAAACGTGCCCCCCCGCCGAGATTCTGGCAGCTCACGACCGCCGCGAAGGCCATCAGGGCCAGGAACCACCACCGGGCGGCGCGGTTCGACATCCCGGCCGGGGTCTTTCTGCCCGCCGGCTCGCTGCGGCCCGGCGCCGCAGGAACCAAGCCCCGGGATTCTTCCTGGAAGACATCGCTGCGGACGACGGCGGTCGTGGACGTGGTCAAGGTCGCTCCTGATGCGGCGGAAGACTGCCGCCGGCTGACTTACGAGCCGGACTCCGGCGCCGGGGCCGGCCCGGCCGGCCGCAACGGGCAGCTGATGCGGGCGGTGTCCAGGACTTCTCCCCGGGAGCCGATCTGCTGCAGCTCCATGCGGTCGGGATGCACGTCGATCACCGTGAAGCTGAACCTTCCGGCCATCTGTCGACACATCCAGGGTGGATTTGCCGGGCCGATCTCGTACAGCTCGCCTCCGCCGGCGCCGCTGACGATGTAGGTCGTGCCTTCGCCGTCGGGCACGACCTGCCCGCCGCGCATCGGGTGCGTTCGCTCGTACATGTGATTGTGGCCGTTGAGCACCAGCCCGACGCGGTGCCGGTCGAACAGCGGCACCAGCAGGTCGCGGCACTTGCCCGAGGGAGCATATTTGCCGTTGGTGTAGGGCGGGTGGTGGAACAGCATGATCTTCCAGGGCCCCGGGGCCTCGGCCAGGACGCGGTCCAGCCACGGGACCACCACGTCACGCAGGTGCTCATAAGGCTGGTTCGAGTCGAGACTGATGATACGCATGCCGGCAAAGTCGAACCAGTAGTGCTGCTCCGGCGCCGCTCCCGGGGGGCCGTTCTCAGGCAGGATAAACGTGCGATAGTAGGGCCGCCCCTCGTCATAGTCGGCATCATGATTGCCCGGACAGGGAAAGAACGGCGCCCGATTCAGCAGCCGGGCATAGGGCTGGAAGAACTTGGCGTCATACCACTCGTAGCGACCCTCGCGGTACACCAGGTCACCGGTGTGGAGGATCAGGTCCGGATCGACCCTGCGCATGCCTTCCGCCAGATCGAACTGGTTGACGTCGCCGCTGCCGCTGTCGCCGAAGACCAGCAGCCGGCAAGGATTCGGCGCCGGGCGTTCATGCGGGCCGGTGGTTAGAAAAGCACCTTCCACGAAAGCCGGGCCGCGCATCTGATCGGCACGATGGACGGTGAAGCGGTACCGGGTTCCCGCCGCCAGGCCGTGGAAAGCCGCCTCCAGCCGGCCGTCCGCGGCCACCGCGACCGTGGTCTCGGCAACCGTCCGGCCGTCCTCACCAGTCAGTCGAAAGCACCAGGGTGTGCTGCCGCGCGGGGATCGTCCAACGAGAACCGCCCGCCCCGATGCCGGCAGTTGCACCATGACCACCGGCTCGGGGTGGCGCCCGCCGCGCCTCGCCACCAGTGCCAGGACGATCGCCGCCAGGCCGATCAGCGATAGCCCGACGAGGACCGGGCGCCATGGCCTGGCGTCTGCAGGCCCTTTACGACTTGCCGGCTTCACGGCCATCAGGAGGCCCCGGCCGGCCGGGTTTCAGACGCCGATTCGGCCGCGCCTCTTGCCGGCGTCCCGCTCGTGCGACGGATATCGACGGAAATCGCTCTGACTTCCCTGGTCTTCTTGTTCCATGTGCCGCTGACGGCGGCCCGGTCACCCGTGACGACCTCCGCAAGGCTGCCTTTGCGACCGTTGATGAGAATGGGGCAGTCCTCCGGCACGACGCCGGAGATCTCCACAAGGTGCCCGTCCTTGGGGCTCCTGACCTCCAGGGAGGCATGCCGGCTCGCCACGTCCACGAACGTGATCGTGCCCTCGACCGAGCGGACCTTGTAAGCCGAGATGATGTCCGGCAGAACGGCGACCGCGATCGTCGTCACGACCACGATCACTGCCAAGGCGACCAGGATCCAGATCTGATATTTGCGCATGTTTGCTCCCGGCGATCAGGGAAAAGCGAACCAGGGGAAAAGCCGTTCCTCACGGCGGATCGTATTGTAATAGGCCCCCCGAATCGCGAAAAAGCCCCGCATCCGCCTCCAAAGACGCATTATCACAAAACAAATACAAAGCCAGCGATTCTCTCAAACAGCAATCTTCTTTTCTTAATCATTCTCTAAGCAGTCCTTGACGGTTCTGAGCTAGCTTCCATATTGCGACCTCTCTGCACCCCTCCCCGCAGGCAGGCGCAGGCCGGATGCCGTTATTGCTGCAGGAGGATCCCATGCCGCGCACGTGGGCCCGCCGGGCAACGGGTACGGTGGCACTTCTGACGCTGGCGGTCTCCGCCAGTGTCTTGACCGGCTACACCCTTCGGTATCACCTTCTGCCCCGCCGGTTCGCCGTCGTGGAGGAAGGGCGCATCTATCGCTCAGCTTTTCCCAAGCCCTATGTCCTGCGGAACATCATTGAAAACAAGGGCTTGAAGACCGTCCTGACCCTGTTGAAGACCTTCCCGGGCTCCGAGAGAGACGAGAAGGAAGAGGCCCTGTGCGCCGAGCACGGCGTCCAGGTCGTGCGTATCGGCATGCCGGGCGACGGCCGGGGGACATTCGACGCCCTGGATAAGGCCGCAGATCTCCTGGCCGATCCACAACGGTACCCGGTCCTGGTACACTGCTCGGCCGGCGTAAACCGGACCGGCGCCGCCATCGCTGCCTACCGCATGCGGCACTGCGGCTGGTCGCTTGAGCAGGCCCTGGCGGAGAGCGACCGCTTCGGCTGGCCTTTGAGTGAGAACCCTGAGCTTTGCGAACATCTCAGGAGCTACTACCGGGAGCGAATTGCACCACAACGCCAGACCCCGGCTCAAGGCGGCTAGACGAATCGGTCACAGGCCACGCCTCCTGCCCCCCCTTTTCAGCTCCCCCAGCCCCGTTCCGTCCCGCCTTCTGTCGGCCGGCCGCAACGGCCGGTCTGGTGGGTCTGACCCTCATCCTTCACCTGCCGGGAATCCTGGCACTGCCGCCGATCGACCGGGACGAGCCCCGGTTTGCATATGCCTCTCGCCTGATGCTCCAACCGGGTCGTTGGGCAGATCTGATTATCCCGATCTATGACGACCAGCCGCGCCTGAATAAGCCTCCTTTGATTTATTGGATTCAAGCTGTAACCGCCCGCCTGGCAGGCGTTTTCATGACCCCGCCCACGGAGGAGCCGGACAGTGCGGACCCCACCGGCGGCATCGGACGGTTCCGGCTGGCCTCATACCTCGGGGCTTTGATGGCCATGCTGGCGCTGTACCGGCTTGGTCTGGGCATGTGGGGTGGTCGGCACGCATGGTCGGCGGCGGCTTTGTTCGCCGCGTGCCTGGTGGTCATGGCGGATGTTCGTCAGGCTCGAACCGATCAGTGGCTGGCCGCCTGGACCGTGATCGCAATGGGAGCCCTGTGGCAGATCATCCGGCCCGGCGGAGCGGGTCGCCCGGGACTGGCCGCCGCCGTGTTCTGGATCGCCCTGGCGATGGGC
This sequence comes from uncultured Phycisphaerae bacterium, assembly GCA_938005315.1. Lineage (GTDB taxonomy): Bacteria > Planctomycetota > Phycisphaerae > UBA1845 > PWPN01 > CALLOB01. The sequence goes on along the minus strand of CALLOB010000035.1, from coordinate 9,301 downwards.
ATTCTGACCAAAGGACCCGTCTGCCCGCTGGTGTGTGGCGGGGCGGTGGCGGCGCTGGCCGTCGTGACGCCGGACCGCTCGTGGCTTGGCCGGCTGCGTTTCGGCTGGGGAGCGATGATCGTCGTCGCCCTGGTCGGTGCTTGGTTGGTTCCCCTGGGCGTGCTGGTCGGGCCCGAGCAGGTCGCACGGGCATTCGTCGACGAAGTATTGTGGCGTGCGGCCGCGCCGAAGGAGGGGCATTTCGCGCCGCCGGGGTATCACCTGCTGTTGCTGCCGATTCTTTTCTGGCCCGGGTCGCTGGCTCTCATTCCGGCCGCCTGGCATGCCCTGAGCGCGGTCGCGGGGCCGCCGGGAAAGCGAGAGGATGCCGCGGCAGAGGCGGGTCTGCGGGGACGGATGGTGGCTTTTTTCAGGTCCGCCCGCGCCCGTTGCGCAGCTGCCGGGGTAACGCCGGAGTTGTTTTGCCTGGCGTGGATCGCTCCGGCGTGGCTGGCTTTCGAGCTGTCGATGACCAAGCTGCCGCACTACACGCTGCCGCTGTATCCGGCGGTGGCATTGCTGTGTGCGCGAGGTCTGGCGGCCGGATCGACCGGCTGGGAGCCGTTCCTGCGGTATCGCGCGGCCGGCCCGTTGATATGGGCGTGGGTGGCGCTTTCGTGTCTGCTGAGCCTGGGGATTCTCGGGGCGTCGGTCTGGCTGCTGCGGCCCGTCCCGGGATGGTCGGGCTGGGCGGCGACGGCGGCCTGTGCATTGTCGTCCGTTGTGCTGATCGGCGGGATCGTCCAGGCTTTACGCCGGCATCTCTTCGAACGGATGCAGACCCGGGCCCTGCTGCTGGCGGCGATCACGCTGCCGGTGGTGCTCGGTGTGGTGATGCCGACCTCACAGGTGCTGTGGATCAGCTCGCGACTCATGCGGGAAATCAAGCGTATCGATCCGGCCGGTGCGCGCCCGCTGGCGACCGTGAGCTATCATGAGGACAGCCTGGTCTATCTGACCGGCGGTCGGGTGGAGCGGCTCCGCTGGCGCGAGGTCATCGACTGGATGGACCGCCATCCCCAGGGCCTGCTGATCATGCCCGAGGTACTCCTGCCCCGCGGCCGGCGCGTGCAGCGGCTGGCGACAGTCGAAGGCTGGAACCTGGGCGCCGGTCTTTACGAACAGCTGATGATCGCTCAACCGACTTGCGGGGGCGGGTCGTCTTCCGCGGCGGCGGGGGGCGAGGGCGCGGCACCTGCCGGCTCGGCACGGTGAATCGGCGCGAATGCCGCCGCTCCCAGACAGCGCCAGGGCAGGTAGATCCAGATCAGGGCGATGGCGGCCGCGAACAGCGTGTCCGAGAGATAGTGCCGTTCCTGTGCAATTCGGCCCAGGCCCACCAGCACGGCCGCCGGCAGCAGCACCCAGCGTGAGGCCCGCCAGTACAGACCGATGAGCATCGCCAACAGCACGGCGTTGGCGGTGTGGCCGGATGGGAAGCTGTCGAATCCCAGCAGGCTGTCGCCGGGAAAGACGAAGTGGAACGGGCCGAGACCCAGTTCCGGCCGCCCCCGGCCCACGAGAACCTTGAGGCCGTGAACCGTCGTCAGCATGCCGGCGAAGCCTGCCGCGGCCGAGATGAGCCGCCGCCACCCGGCGGCCCGCCACAACAACCATGCGGTCAGCAGGGTCGGCGTCCACCACTCGAACAGCAGACGCGGCCACTTCAACAGTCTCCGCGGCCACATGCCGTCGCCGGCCCAGGTGTTGATCCATGTCACGAACCAGGAGTCGATACTCAGTGAAAGCAGCGCCAGGACGACCAGTACGGCCGCCGCCGGAAGCGTCCAGTCCAGGCAGGGGCGGTCGGGCGTCGCCGGCGAGACTCCTGCGGGCACGGGGTCAAGCCTGCTCATGACGGCACCGCTGCGACCGGGTGAAGGCGATCAAAGCGGTCCCGCAGTCGATTGAAGACCAGCCCTGCCAGAAGCGTTCCCAGCAGCGCGCCGGCGGCGACATCACTGAGGTAATGGGCGCCCTTCAGCAGACGCGACACCGACGATACGACCGCGACGCCGTAGAACAGCCGGCGCCATCGCGGCCAGAGCAGAGCCAGCACTGTCGCCAGGGCGAACGCCGCCGTGGCCTCGCCGGACGGGAAGGCAACCGCGGAGTCCTCGCGGAATCCCCCAAACGGGGGGAGGAACTCCAGGTGCGAGCCATGTGCCGCCCGATTGGGCCTTACCCGGCCAACCACCAGCTTGAGCACGAATCCCGTGAGGTCCGCGGACACGCAGGCAATCAGCGCCAGCGTGAAGCGAGGCCACCGCCACGGCTGCATCAGCAGGGCCAGGAAGAAAACGCCCAGCCCGCCGGCCGCGGAGGCCGGAAATCGCACGACATCCCAGATCCATGCCATCTGTCGATGAAGCTCGATCCGGGTCGGATCGGGCATGGTATAGCGGCGGCACCAGGCATAGACCGCCTCATCCAGGCCCGCAAAGCCGCTCGCAATCAGCAGCCCTGCGACCAGAAAAGGCCACCGTCGCGCGATCCAGCCCGGCTCACTGCGATCAGAATGCACGCGGGCTCCCGCCCGAAGGCGACAAGCCCGCGTAAGACGGGCAGGTGAAGATCGACCAGACCCGGACGCGCTGCCCGCGGACCATGTGCTCGACGGTCCGCCGCAACCGCAGCCCGGGCATGGCCGCCGGGCCGCCGCCGTCGCCGGTCAGCTCCCGGCGATAAGCTCCGACGTAGATGCAGGGCCGGCCCAGGAAGCGGCCGGCATCGCGGATGGGGTTTTCCCAGATGTCGTATTGGTTCATGCGGTCACCGAGGGCCGACTGGATGTTATACACGGTCGGCCTTCCCGGGCAATAGAAGGCGATCTGGCCGGCCAGCTGGTAGTGATCCGCGACGATGAACGGATCGCGCCCGTCGGCCTGTTCCTCCGCCAGCACTTCGCCGACCGCGCGGCCCAGCTGCGACCAGCCCCGCAGCCTGGCCGCAGGATCATATTTCGCGACCGGCGTCAGTTCCCAGGGAGGTGCGTTGCGGGCCAGCCGGGCCATCAGCGGCATCAGCACATCGGTGCGGTGCATGATCAGCACACTGCCAGCCCCCAGGATCGCGCCAACCGCGATAAACACCCGGGCCCCGGCCCGACCGGCCGGCGTCGGGAGGTTCAGCCGCCTGTGCAGCCACAACGGCAAAAGCACAGTGCCCCCGACCAGCGCGACCGCCGGCCAGTTGGGCTGAATCTTCGTGATCAGGCTGAACGGGAGGAATGCGGCCCAGGGCACGAGCGTCGCAAGGCACAGCCACCGTGCGGCGCAGAGGTCCTGCCGCTCGCGGTCGCCGGCGCGCGGCCGGAGCCATAGATCCACCGCTCCCCAGATCATCCCCACGGCCCACAAGCCCGCCACGCCCAGTTGCCCGCCGAGATAGGCGAGCGGTCCGATCGGATCCAGCGAAAAGCCCCCGCTCACACCCGCCTGGCCGGCCACATGGCGCAAGCTGACCCAGTCATGGCGCATGTTCCACAGCACGATCGGCACGAAGCCCGTCAACCCGAGCAGGCCGGCCACGTAAGGCCCCGGCCGGCGGAACAATCGCCTGGATACCGGGTCGGTGGCCAGGGCCAGCACCCCCACCGGGTACATCAGCACCATCGTGTACTTGGCCAGGATGCCGACGGCCACCAGCAGCCCGCCGGTGATCCACGCCGGCATCGCGTCGCGCCGGGTTGCCCGCAGGAACGCCACCAGGGCCCACGTCCACGCACAGACCAGCGGGGCGTCGATGGTCATCAGCAGCGACCCCACCGCCAGGATGGGGATCGTGAACGTCAGGGCCACCGAGGCCAGCGCCGCCCCCGGCCTGCCCAGCGCCATTCTGGACAGGACGTACAGCCCCAGGCCGGTGAGGAACGACAGCCCGACGGCCGGCAGCCGCACGGCCAGCATCTCGGTGCCGACCGTACGCAATGAGAACTCCGCGAGCAGCCAACGCGACCCGGCGATGATGTATGCGACCAGCGGACCCTTGCTGTAGTAACTCAGGTCCGGCCGGCGGGCCCATTCCCAGTAGTGGGCCTCGTCGCCGGAGAGGTCCAGCGGGCAGTCGTTCAGCAGATAGGCGATGTGCGCAGCGGCTCCTGCACCCAGCAACAACAGGCAGATCACCGTCGGCATCGGGATTCGAGACACGCGAGGCTTCCGGAAGGCCGGAGAGGGGCTCCGTGATGGTCTACTCGGTGTGCGGCGCAGACGCAGTGGCCTCCGGCGCGGTGGAAGCGGCGTCGGCCGCCACGGATCCGGCCGCAACCCCGGCGCGCTGCACATCCACCGCCAGGATGTTCATGCCACGACGCTTCAGCAGCACCCGGTCGCCGACACGGATGTCATTGAATGAGGCCGGCGCACCGTCGATCGTGATCGGGCATTCGTCGGGCAGCTTGCCCGTCAGGCTCAGCTTCTGACCCGTTCGGGGATGGATGATTTCCAGGCCCGCCTGACGGGCGGCGGTATCAATCGTCGTCACCGTGCCGATGTTCTCGCGGTAGTGCTCGAGATTCCTATGCCTGCTCTGGACACTGAGGGCCAGCCCGACCACGAGAATGCCCGCCACCGCGATCAGCATGCGTATCTTGTTCAGCCTGGTCACGTTGATCCGTCTCCGGCTTGCCGGGATGGCCGGGCCGCGCCGGCGGACCACATCCAGCGGCACCATGTTAGCATCCGGTCCGGTTGGGGCAACGGCGGGGCTGCGCACGGCCGGCGGTCGGGGCTTTGGCCCGAGCGGTCGCGGCTGCGGCGGGCATCAGGCCCGAAGCGCGGAAAGATGGGCTTGCCGCAACGATCGGTGTCTGCCCGGGCCGACCAGGCCATCGCCTCCGGTGGCAGGCATGTTCCTGCTGCGGCACCGGATGCGTTTTTCCGGCGGGGTGTACGATAAACGCGCGCAGCCCTTGCCGGCGGGAGCTCCTACGCGACTGCGCGTCATGGCCCGCCGCGGGAAAGGCGGAAAACGCCGCCGTGTCGCAAGTATTTGTCAGATAAAAGGGTGAGTGAGGGGACTCGAACCCCCGACCCCGAGGACCACAACCTCGTGCTCTAACCAACTGAGCTACACTCACCGTCGGCCGGCCCGGGCCGCGGCTCTTGCGGGGGGAACCGGTCTGGATGGCGCGATGATAATCAGCCGCAGAAAGGGATGCAACCCCCCGGTGGGGCCTGGCGCAGCGGGCCCCGGGCGGGCCGGGGGGCCTTTTGACGCCTGCGTGCGGATCCGGGACAACTCAGGCGGCTCGATTGCCGGTCCAGACCCGTTGGCGCGCAGGTGCAGCCGCCTTGCTTTACGCGGAGCCCCCCGATCGGATAATCTGGCCCGGCTTGGCCCCTGGAACCCGGGCAAGACATCGGGCCAGGGGTTTCAGGCCTCCGACGGTCGCCAGACCGTCAGGCCGGACGGTGAAAAGCGACAAGGAGATCGCGGGAGTCCAGCAGCCATGAGCAGACATGTCGCGGTGGTGGGCGTGACCGGAGCGGTGGGGCAGGAGTTCCTCCGGGTGCTCGAACAGCGGAGCTTTCCCTTCGATCAGCTGACGCTGATGGCCTCGAGCCGCTCGGCCGGCAAGAAGATAGCTTTCAAGGGCAGGGAGTACACGGTCATCGAGCTGACCGAAAACGCATTCAAGGGCATTGACATCGCCCTGTTCTCCGCCGGCGGATCGGTGAGCAAGAAGTTCGCCCCCGCGGCGGCGGCGGCCGGCGCGGTGGTGGTGGACAACTCCTCGGCCTTCCGCATGGATCCCAGGACGCCGCTGGTGGTCCCGGAGGTCAACCCGCAGGACGTCCGCCAGCACCAGGGGATCATCGCCAACCCCAACTGCTCGACCATCCTCATGGTCGTGCCGGTCTGGCCGCTGCACAAGTTCTGCCCGATCCGCCGCCTGGTGGTCAGCACCTACCAGGCCGCCAGCGGGGCCGGCTACCAGGCCATGGTCGAACTCGAGGAGCAGACCCGCGATCTCCTGGCCGGCAAGCCGGTGACGCCCAGGGTCCTGCCGCACCGCCTCGCCTTCAATCTGTTCAGCCACAACTCCAAGGTCGGGGAGAACGGTTACAACGAGGAAGAGACCAAGATGGTCAACGAGACCCGCAAGATGTTCCACGACCAGGACATCCTCATCACCGCGACCTGCGTGCGGGTCCCGGTCCTGCGGGCCCACTCGGAGTCCATCAACATCACCTTCTCCAGACCGGTGACCGAGAACCAGGTGCGTGAGATCCTGGCCAGCGCTCCGGGCGTCCGGGTGGTCGATGACCGGGCGGCCAACTATTTTCCGATGCCCATGGACGCCACCGACGGCGACGACGTGCTGGTGGGCCGAATCCGGCAGGATATCAGCCAGCCCGACGGCTGCGGCATCGAGATGTTCATCAGCGGCGATCAACTCCGCAAGGGCGCCGCTCTGAATGCCGTGCAGATCGCCGAACTGCTGTGACCCGCTGCGGCCGCACGCCGATGGTCGCAGGCTCAGTCCACTCCGGGCCCGGTTTCGCGTCAACGCGGTCCAGGCGGAAGCCGGCGGCCCCGTGCCCCCGTATTTCCCGGATTTGCTGCTAACCATTCCTTCCAAATCGCGTCAAAAACTGTGAGGACCGGCCGTCGTGAAGTCCGCGCTCCCGCCGTCGGGCGGACCCGCAGGAGACCGGCGGTTGCGGTTCGGCGTCCGAACGGTTACAAGAGACGCACCGGACACAATTTCCAGCCACCTTAGAGAGGGAATTCGCCGCAGATGACGCGCGAGCCGAGCGGGCGGATGCCCAAGCCATCACCGAACACGAGCCCGGGCGGGCGCCGGTCTTCGGCCGCGGTCGCCGTGGCACTGGTGGCGGTGGTGATGCTGGCGGCCGCCGTCCAGGCCCCCGGCGAGGTCGCTCAAGCCTCAACCTCTCAGCCGGCCACCTCGCCTGCCGTGGCGGCACAGATCATCACGCTGATTCCCGCGCTGACCGGCGAGGCCGACCCGGCCACGCGCAAACAGGCCGCCCTCCAGATTCTGGCCACCGGCTCGGACGCCGGCATCCAGGCCCTGCTGGACATCCTGGAACTGCGCAACAACACCGCCGCCAAGCTGGCCATCTGCGAGGCGCTCAGCGAGACCAAGTTCGACAACCCCGTGTTCGTCGATCGTCTGCTGGCCCTCCTGGACGACAATAACTCGGCGCTGGTCAAGGCCGCCATGGACGCGCTGGCCTGGTCCGCGGACCCCGGGCTGGCCGGCCAGGGCGCTTTGGCCTCGCGGGTCAGGAAGCGGCAGGAGGAGATGCTCACCGAGGTTCTCGTGGCCCGCAGCAAGGAGCTGTACGCGCTGCTGGGCACCGAGGGCGACCGCACCGCCCGACTGCTGTCCTGGCTGCGGTCGCCGCTGTCGGTGGATCGTCTCATCGCCCTGGAGATCATCCACGGGGCCATGGTCGCCTCGACGCCGACGCCGCCGGTCGGCGAGGTGCTGCAGCAGGTCCGCCAGATGGTGAGCGACGCCGACGAGGCCGTCCGCCGCCAGGTGGTGGTGGTTCTCCGCGACCTTCAGCAGCAGAAGGAAGACAACCGCAGACTGCTGAACATGCTGGCCGGCGAGACTTCCCCGGTGGTGCTGGCCGAGATCTACCGCGCCCTAGGTCGGCTGGGAGAACCTGAATCCATCCCGGCCTGCCTCGAAGGACTGGCCCATCCCGATCCCAACGTGGCGGCCTGCGCGGCCGACGCCCTGGGGCGCCTGTGCCTGCGCGGCGGCAACGGTGACCGCCCGCCGGGGACGGCCGAGGTCGTTACGGCGCTGATGGATCGACTTGCCGCCGGCGGGCTGGCCCCGGTTCTGCGGCAGGAGATCGTCGATTCGATGGGCGAGATCGCCGACCCGGCCTTCCTGCCCTACCTGATCGAGAGCGTCGAGGCCGTCCAGCCGGCGGCCATCCGGCAAACGGCCGTCAGGGCCCTGGGGCGGATCGGTGACCCGAACCAGATCCCGCTGGTGCTCCGGATGCTGTCCGGCGACCCCGACCCCGGCGTGCGCGAGGCGGCAGCCGAGGCTCTGGGACGCCTCGGTAGCGGCCAGGAGGTGCTGGCGGCCCTGCGAAGCCGCCTGGACAACAAGACCGAGCCGGCCCCGGCGGTGCAGACCCGGGCCTGGGATGCCTATCGGGCGGTGTTCGGACGGCTGTCCGCAGACCAGCAGTTGCAGATCATCGAAACCTGGAACTCGGGCGACCCGGCCAGCGCGTCGCGCCGCCTGGATCTGCTCGTGGATGCCGAGAAGTCCCTCGGCACGGCCAACACCGATCCGGGGCGGACGGTGGCGATACGCGAGATGCTTGGCGATGCCTATCTGGCCACCGGCCGTCACGCGCTGGCCGCCACGGTGCTGGCCCGGGCCCAGGAACTGATCCCGCCGGAGCAGACCGACGAACGCCTGCGCGTGGCCCGCAAACTGGTCCAGGCCCACCTGGCCGGCACCGCGCCGGAGCGGGCGATCACCGCGGCCGGAGCCGCGATCCAGCCGATGGTGAGAGAGGCCCTGGCCGGCCAGCTCGAGGAGTACCTCGTGCAGCTCGCACGGTCCTCACCCGCCCAGGCGGCGGATTTCTTCTCCCGCCTCCAGCGAACCCTGCCGGCCGACTACGTCCCCGACTGGCCGCAGCGGCTCACCCGCATGCAGAACGCGGTCGCCAAGGCCGCCACCACCGCCGGCTCGACCATCCCGGCCGGCTAGGCCGCCGCCCGCCTCCCCGGCGCACGATCGGACCCGCCCGCCGGAAACTGCCGATCCATGTTGATCGGGGCCCCCTGCCGATGTTGGTCCACTTCTCGCTGCCGCCGCGGCCGTTGGATGGGTGTCCTTTTTGCCCTTTTTGCCTTGATTGCTTGATCGGGTGGGTGTCGTTTCACTCGCCCTTTTTCTCTCGCCTGTTCTTTCGCCTCTTCCTTCCGCCGCAGCAATAAACCCCCGCCCCGGGCGTTTGGTCCTCCGTGGACAGCAGCAACATGACCCGCCACGGGCACACGAGGTGCGGCCGCGCCCGTGTCTGGCCGGGGGGGCCACAGAGGAGCAGACACATGAACGCGCCAAGGATCATCACCGGTGTTCTGGTCGCCATCCTGGCCTGGGGCACGTCCGGGACCGCCCGGGCCGAACAGGCTGACGATGCGGCCGCGGCGAAGAAGTCCGCCGACGAGCGCAAGGCCAGGTTCCTCCAGCGACATCCGGATGCCGACGCGGACGGCGACGGCAACCTCACCCGCGAGGAGATGG
>CALLOB010000034.1 GCA_938005315.1 uncultured Phycisphaerae bacterium | reverse complement strand
CGGCGGCCAGGTCGGAAAGCTGGATGTGCCGGATTCGCACCCGCTCGCCGCAGATCGACTCGTGCTCTTCCCGCAACATCGCCTCGGTGATCTCGTAGCGTTCCACCTCCCAGGCGGCGATCCTGCGGATCCAGGCCCGCTGCTCGACCCGCAGCCGCCACTCCAGCGGCGAGATGTTCCGGGCTTCCAGAAACTCTTGCAGCAGTCGCTCGGCGGCCCGGCGGTCCAGCGGGGGTTCATCGCCGGTCGGTTCGGCGATGCGTCCCAGTGCCTCCTCGTAGGCCTCTTGAATGTCGGTCCGGGTGACCAGCAGGCCCAGGATCCGGGCCCTTGCCCGGGCCGCGGCCAGCAGGACCCACTGTTCCAGCACCCGCGCGCCATGGGCCTCGATCAGCGCCGCGATAAAGGCCTGTCGTCCGAGGCTCTCGCCTTCCACCAACGCCAGAACGTCGTCGTCGTCCAGGGCGGTCAGATCCGACGGCGGATCCCCGGCCACCGGCCGCGTCGAGGGCCCGATCCGGGAAGCCGCCGGGGCCGTAGTCGGGACCGCGGGGCGTTCCCAGGCGTCCTGCAGGGGTGCACCGCCGGCAGGCGCGGGGGTCGTGCAGGCCGGCACCACGACGGGCAGCGCAGCCGATATCAGGCATCCTGCCGCCGCGAGCGAACACCGCTGTATGATTCGCAAGGCTTCGGCGGGCACTGGAACACTCCGGGAATGGCATGAAACGGCATCAGTCGGCCGCGGCCGCCGCGTCCGGAGGCTCATCGACCGAAAGATCGTCCACCGCGCGGCCCTCTTCGCCGAACAGGAAGATGCGGTCGCGCCCGGCGCGCTTGGCCTCCAGCAGGGCCTGGTCGGCACGCTCCAGCAGATCCTGAACAGTCGCGCCGTCCCAGGGGAAGCTGGCCAAGCCGCCGCTGATGGTGATTCGTCCCACGGCCTCGGGCCCCAGACGTCCGAAGGAGTGCGTGCTCAGCGCCCGCTTGAACCGCCGCAGCACCACCAGGACGTCGGTCGGGTGTTTGGAACCGGTGACCCGCGGCTGCTCGGCGTCCCAGAAGACCACCACGAACTCGTCGCCGGCGTAACGGGCCACGATGTCATGACGTCGGCAGCAGCGGCGAAAGAGCTGACCGGTTTCGCGGATGACCTGGTCGCCGGCGGCGTGTCCGTAAACGTCGTTGAAGTGCTTGAAGCCGTCTACGTCGAAGATCAGCACGGTCACGCTGAATCGCTCGCGCGCCGCCCGCCTGAGCAGTTTCTCCAGGGCCTGCAGCAGGTAGCGGCGGTTGGGCAGACCGGTGCCTTCGTCCGTCAGGGCCAGCTCCTGCCAATGCTTCTGGCGATCGGCGGCCTCCAGGAGGTGGACCAGCAGCCGTCCGAAATGCCGGACGCGTTCGACCTCTGCCGCGGAGAAAGGCTGACGCTGCCTCGGGCCGATCAGGATCTGGCCGGTGCGGCCGTCGGAAAGAGTGATCGGCTCGGCGATTGCCGGCTCGGCATCCGGACGGCCCGTGCAGCCGGTCGAATCCCCGACCACGATGCGGACGTCGGCGGTCCGGAGCGACTCGGCGACCATCGCGCTGACCTGGTTCAGCACCGCCTGCCGGCCCGAGCTCAGCCCCGCCAGAACGCCGGCCAGGGCGGCGATCTCCTGCCAGGTCGGCGTCGGAACAAGGGACGCCTCTGAAATCCGGGCGGTCAGGGCCGGCGGCATGGCCAGAGCCTGATCGAGCTCGCTGCCGGCTGGCGGGCAGATCAGGTAGTCGTCCGCGCCTGCGGAGAGGGCCCGCCGGGCCGCGGGTTCGCCGCTGGGCAGGCAGCACAGCACCAGCCTGGAGGAGTCTCCGGCGGCCTTGCGCAGGCCGGCCACCGCCTGCTCCAGCCGGCGTGCCGCGGGATCAACGCCGATCAGCAGCCCGCGGGCCGGCCGGTCGCTCAGGGCGCTGATGCCCGCCAGGTACGTCGACGTCACGGTGACGTCATACTGCGGATAGCGGCGCCGGAGGATCTCGGCGAGGTTGCCCGGATCCCGGATCACCAGCAGCCGCTCGCGTTGTTCGCACGGCAGGTCGAGCATCAGGCCTGCCCCTCCCGCAAGCTCTCATGGCCGGGATGAGGCCCGCGCAGCAGAGCGGTGATCTCCTCACGCGTCAGCTCGACGTTGATCGGAGCCCGCCCGGCGGGCTCCGGAGAAGACCGCGAGAAATCGCCCGGCTCGCCCCGGGCGTGCCCGGGTCGCGCGATCTCCTCGGCGCGGGCGGTCGAACCCCCCGGCGGGGTGCGTCTGGGACGCGTCGGACTGGGGGCCCACGGAAAGGGGATGGCCGGGGCGTCGTCCCGTTCCTCGGCCTGCACCAGCCGCACGTTCGGCGCTGGCGCCCCGGTGGCCGTCGCAGGGACGGACGGGGGCGAAGGCGGCGGCTCCACCGGGGTCAGGACCGGCTGAACCGAGCCGGCAACCAGCTCGCGGGCAGTCTTGAGCGAGGGCTTGGAACCCAGCAAAACGGTGAAGGGGATGGTGTCCTGCTCCAGGGCTTCCTCGTCGGAAGAGACCGGCGAAGCCGTCGGATCCGCGCGAACGCTCGCCGCAGGCGCCGAATGGGCCTGAGGCCGCTCGACCGGCGGTTGCAGGATGGGTTGGACGTCGGCTGCGCCGGATGTCCATGCATCCAGGTCGAACCCGGCCAGAAGCTCAGCTCCTCGATGGCAGGCGTGTTCCAGGCGGGATTGATCGCCCGTGGCGGAAGTCACCAGCACCCGGATCTCGGGGGCGAGGCGGCGGAGGTGATCGAAGAAATCGAACTCGTCCCAGTCCATGTCGTCGACGTTGAGCGCGAGCACCGCCGGTCGCGGACCCGTCACCAGCGACGCCAGGGCCTCGTAAACGTCCGCCGCGTGGCGGATCCGGTGCGGATCGCACACCGGAAGCCGCGCAAGCCCGGGAGCCGCGGGACGATCCGGGTGCGCGACGACCAGCAGCGAGAATCCGGCTCGCGTGGAGGCCGACATGTCGAGATTCCTCGCTCCGACCGGTTGCATGAACGGGAAGAACCTGTTACTAGTCTAACCGCAAGGATGGTTGGGGTCAATCTTACCCGGGCCGCAAGTCCCGTTCGGACAGGAGGTTCGACATGCGGATGCGTATGGTGGCGCGGCTTCTGGCCGCAACCGGCTTTGCGGCCTGTGCCGCTGCGGCGGTGGCGGCGCGCACGGCCGGCTCGGCGACGTCCACGACGAGTCATTCCCGTCCGGCGAAAACCGCCGCCGGAGACGGCCTGGCCGGACGGCTGGCACGGGCCACCGGCGGCGTGGGCTCCGGGCAGATGGCCGTGGGGGTATGCGTCCTGCAGCTGGCCCCCCGTCCCCGGGTGGTGTTCGAGCGTCGGGCGGACGAGCTGTTCAAGCCGGCCAGCAATCAGAAGATTCTGACCACCGCCGCGGCGGCCTGCCTGCTGCCGCCGGATTTCACCTATCGCACCGTGCTGGGGATGCGCGGCGAGGACCTCGTCGTCATCGGCGCGGGCGACCCCTCGATCGGCGATCCCCGCTACGCCCGTCAGGCGGGCGAACCGGTGACCGCCGTCTTTCACGCCTGGGCGGAGCAGCTGAAGTCCGCCGGGCTGGGGGAGATCTCCGGCAACCTGCTGATCGACGATTCGATCTTCGACGACCGCTTTCAGCCGCCCGGCTGGTCCGCCCAGCATGGCGACACGGGCTGGTATACCGCCGGCGTGGGCGGCCTGAACTTCAACGACAACTGCGTGGACGTGATCATCAGTCCGTCCACCCCGGGCAAGCCGGCCGAGGTGCGGCTGGTGCCACCGACGACCTGGGTGCAGCTGGTCAACAAGTCGGTCACTGCGGCCCAAGGCCAGCCGACGGTCGCCCGCACCGGCTCCGGCCCGATCAGGATCGTGGTCAGCGGACAGGTCTCCGGGGCCAGCGATCCTGAGAACCCGCTCTCGATCGCCGTACCCGATCCCGGGGCATTTTTCGCCTCGGCCATGCGCACATCGCTGGCAGCCAGAGGGGTGCGTATCAAGGGCGAAATCCGGCGACAGCGGGTCCGCAACGCCGACGGCGGCCTGCCGGCAGATCTGCGGATCATCGCGACCCACGAGCGCCGGCTGGCGGACCTGTTCTGGCGGGCCAACAAGAGCAGTCTGAACCTCTTTGCCGAGGCCATGCTCAAGACGCTGGGGGCCTACGACCGGTCCGGGAAGCCGCGCGGCCAGGGCACCTTCGACAGCGGCCGCGCGGCGATGGAGTCTTTCCTGGAATCGCTGGGCATCCCGGCCGGGAGGTACGTGATCGCCGACGGCTCTGGGCTGAGCCACGACAACCGCGTCGCCCCCGGCGTGCTGGCCGCGGTCCTGGCTCATATGGACGCGCATCCCCGCGCCCGGGAGTACCGCGAGAGTCTCGCTCAGCCCGGGGAGGCGGTCGGCACGCTGCGGCGGCGGATGACGGATCTCAAGGGCCGGGTCTTCGCGAAAACCGGCTACGTCGCCGGGGTCAGCGCGCTGAGCGGGTACGTCCTCGGGCCGGACGGGCGTCGCTATGCCTTTTCGGTGCTGTGCAACGACACCGGCAGGTCCGGCGGGGCCAACCCGCGGGCGATTCAGGACGAGGTCTGCCGCATCCTGGCCAACTGGACCGGGACCGATGCGGCCGAGGGCGTCACTGCCGCCGACCAGCGACCCTGACGGCGCGCGTCGCGGCATCGCGCGCAGGGAGGCACGCCGAGCATGATTCACGTCGAGTCACCGCCGGCGCTGTTCGCGTTCCTGGCGACGATCGTGGCGATCATCCTCGGTCTGGCGCGTATTCCGCTGCTGACGGGCTTCTTCCGGTATTTTCCGCCGCTGATCTGGAGCTACTTCGTGCCCATGTTCTGCTCCAGCCTGGGCATCATCCCGAGCCGCTCGCCGCTGTACGACGAGTTCATGCTGCGAACGATCCTGCCGGTGGTGGTCGTGCTGCTGCTGATCCCCTCGGACACCGCGTCGATCGCGCGGCTGGGGGGCAAGGCCCTGGCCATGATGCTCATCGGCACCGCCGGAATCGTCGCCGGGGCGGCGCTGAGCTTCGGGCTGTTCACCGCGATTCTGCCGTCCGGCGCGCTGCCGCCGGACACCTGGAAGGGCGTGGCCTCGCTGTCGGGCTCGTGGATCGGCGGAAGTCCCAACCTGGCCGCGATCGCCGCGAGCGTCGGACTGGAGCCGACGCTGTTCGGCAAGATGGTGGTGGTGGACACGATCTGCGCCTACACCTGGCTGGGCGTGCTGATCGCCCTGGTCGGCTGGCAGGACCGGCTGGACCGGTTCAACCGCGCCGACAGCGGCCTGGTCCGCGACCTGGCCGGGCGGCTGGCCCGCCGTCAGGCCGAACGGGCCCGGCCGATCCGCATGGCGGATTTCGTCGCCATGATCGCCGTCGGTTTCGCGCTCAGCCAGATCTGTCTGGCCGGCGGTGCGGGCGTGGCCGCGGCGGTGCGACAGGCCGAGGAACTCGGCGGGCTGATGGCCCGGCTGCAGCTGGGGCAGGTGATGTCCGCCTTCGGCTGGGGCATCCTGCTGGTCACGGCCTCCAGCGTGGCCCTGTCGTTCACCCCGCTGCGCCGCCTCGAGGACGCCGGCGTTTCCTCGATCGCCAACGGCGGACTGTACCTGCTGCTGACCACCTTCGGCGCCCAGGCCGACCTGCGTCTGGTGGGCGCGGAGGACCTGTGGCTGGTGGCCATCGCCGCGGTCTGGCTGCTGATGCACATTGCGGTTCTGGCGGCGGGCGCCCGGCTGTTGCGCGCCCCGCTGTTCCTGCTGGCCACGGCCTCGATGGCCAACGTCGGCGGGACGGCCTCGGCGCCGGTGGTCGCGGCCGCCTTTCACCCCAGCCTGGCGCCGGTCGGGCTGCTGATGGCCATCCTCGGCGGGATCATCGGCACGCCGGTCGGCCTGCTGATCGTGGCCAACCTCTGCCGGTGGATCGCCGGGGCCTGACGCCCTCGTGCCTCGGCCGCCTTCCCTCCCGGCACCGTCCCTGTTTTCGGCCCCGGCGGCCTGCAAAACCGACAGCGTCGAACTGGCACCGCGGAGCGGCCATCGGGAGTCTCGAGGCAGCCTGAGCAGCGCCTAACACCTTGTGGCGCAGTGCCTTAGAGCCGAAGTGGATCGCGGCTGCCTGCCTGGCACGCGATTTGCCAAGCCTGAAGTGCGACAGGAACGGGTCCCGAGCGTTTCGGGACCGCGGGTCAGAGCGGCAGAAGGGAGGTGCGTCAATGCCTGGCGGATTCATGAACCCATTTGCAGCAATGAACCAGTTGCAGCGGGAGGTCAACCGCCTGTTCGACGGCTATCTACCCTCGCTGGGCGCGGGCTTCGGCAGCGCGACGGTGTTTCCGGCACTGAACATCTGGGAGGACTCCGACGCGCTGTACGCCGAGGCGGAAATTCCGGGCGTCGCCCCGGAGGATCTGGAAGTGTACGCCGTTGGCGACGAACTGACGATTCGCGGCACGCGGAAGCCGCGCGAAGGCGAGAACGTCGCATACCACCGGAGGGAGCGCGGGACGGGCGAGTTCACCCGGGTCGTGACCCTGCCGGTGAACGTCGATGCCGACAAAGTCAAGGCCGCGCTGAAGGACGGCGTGCTGACCGTGACGCTGCCCAAGGCCGAGGAGGCCAAGCCCCGCCGGATCACGGTGAAGGCCGGCTGAGTCCTGGAGCGGGGTCCGAGGAAAAACAACAGACTGGAGGTCGGACCATGAGCACGAACGTGACCGTCAAGAAGCCTGAAGGAGAGGTCGCCCGCGTCGAACGCACACGCGACCGGCAGACCTACATGCCGAACGTGGACATCATCGAGACGCCCGATGCCTTCGTGGTGCTGGCGGACGTGCCCGGGGTTTCCGCGGACGGCGTGGACATCCGTTTCGAGCAGGGCGTGCTGACCCTGCACGGCCGCGTGGAGCCGCGTCAGGACGAACAGCACACCTGCTACCTGCTCCGCGAGTACGGTGTGGGCGACTATCTCCGCTCGTTCCAGATCGGCGAGGGCATCGATTCCGAGAAGATCGAGGCCACGCTGAAGGACGGCGTGATGGAGCTGCGGCTGCCCAAGAGCGAGGCCTTCCGGCCGCGGAAGATCGCCGTCAAGGCCTCGTGAGGCGGGCGTGGTTGAAGAAGTCTGCGCGACTCCGCGTGGACCCGGCCTGCCGGTCCAGGGGGCGCGCATCGGAAAGGAGGTCTAAACATGAACCTGATTCCGTGGCGAAACAAGCGCGAAGGCGGCGAGTCGGAGCCCGCCGCGGATCATCCGCTCGCAAGGCTCCGCTCGGAGATGGATCAGTTGTTTGAACGGTTCTGGAGGGAACCGTCGGCTCTGGGGATGGCCGACTTCTGGCCCCGGATGTCCGCCCTGGGGCCCCGGGTGAACATGGCCGAGTCGGACCAGGACATCACCGTCACGGCTGAGCTGCCCGGGGTCGATCCCAAGGACGTGGATATCAGCATCAGCGGCGACGTGCTGACCATCCGCGGCGAGAAGAAGCAGGAGAAGGAGGACAGGAAGCGCGACTATCACTGCGTGGAGCGCAGCTACGGTCGCTTCCAGCGCAGCATCCGACTGCCGGGCTCGGCGGACCCGGATAAGGTCGATGCGACCTTCAGGAACGGCGTGCTGACGCTGACGCTTCAGAAGCGTCCCGACGCCAGGCCCAGACGGATCGCGGTCAAGAGCGAATGATCGCCGTCGGGGCGACCATCCCGACGCCCTCGGATGTGCCGGCCGGCGCCGTCGCGCCCGGCCGGCCTCGGGCGCCGTTCCTCTGAATCCCCCGTTCCTTGATGACGAATCTTCGTTCCCTGCGTAAGTCCCCACCGGTACCTGATTCCGGCGGGGTTTCCGGTGACAGACCGGGAATCCGCGGCACCTGAGTCCCCCCGCCGCGCCCGGATCGGCGACCGGGAGGAACGCGCTGCGTCGCGTCTCCCGCCGTCCGCTCCGTCGCGCGGCCCCGACGGAGCGGGGCCCTCCGGCCGGCACGCGGGGGGATTCACGGACGTCTGACCTGCCAGGAACGCTGGTTGTGCCCCCAGCGGCCGCGTGACCGATTCGCTCCGCATTGCTTGGGAATCCGGCCGCGTTTCAGTAGAATCTGCGGCTCGTTTGACCCGGACATGCCGGCCGCGCCGGCCTCCATGAGAGAGAAGTGCCCCATGGCAGACAAGACCCAGCATGCGATCTCCCCCACCCGGGCGGAAGACTACCCGGAGTGGTACCAGCAGGTGATCCGAGCCGCCGACCTGGCCGAGACCTCCCCGGTCCGCGGCTGCATGGTCATCAAGCCCTGGGGATACGCCCTCTGGGAGAACATCCAGCGGGTCCTGGACGGCATGTTCAAGGCCACCGGTCACCGCAACGCCTACTTTCCGCTGTTCATCCCGATCAGCTTCCTGGAGCGCGAAGCCCGGCACGTGGCGGGTTTCGCCAAGGAATGCGCGGTGGTTACCCACCACCGGCTGGAGGCTACCCCCGACGGCCGGCTGCGCCCGACCGGCGAGCTCGAGGAACCGCTGATCGTCCGCCCGACGTCCGAGACCATCATCGGCGAGATGTTCGCCAGGTGGGTGCAGTCCTATCGCGACCTCCCGCTGCTCATCAACCAGTGGGCCAATGTGGTCCGCTGGGAGATGCGCACCCGGCTGTTCCTGCGGACCGCCGAGTTCCTCTGGCAGGAGGGCCACACCGCCCACGCCACGTCCGGGGAGGCCATGGCCGAGACCATGAGAATGCTCGACGTCTACGCCGACTTCGCCGAGGGCTACATGGCCATGCCGGTCATCAAGGGCGAGAAGACCGAAGGCGAACGGTTCCCCGGGGCGGTCAGCACCTTCTGCATCGAGGCCATGATGCAGGACCGCAAGGCCCTGCAGGCCGGCACCTCGCACTTCCTGGGCCAGAACTTCGCCAGGGGCTGCAACATCAGGTTCCTCGACGAGAACGGGCAGCTGGTCCACGCGTGGACGACCTCCTGGGGCGTTTCCACCCGGCTCATCGGGGCGATGATCATGACCCACGCCGATGACGACGGGCTGGTGCTGCCCCCGCGGCTGGCGCCGGCGCATGCGGTCATCCTGCCGGTCATCCACAAGGAGGAGACCCGCGCCGGAGTCCTGGAGTACTGCCGGAAGCTCGCCGCCGAGCTGCGCGGCGTGCTCTACGACGGCCGGCCGGTCGAGGTCGAACTCGACGCCCGCGAAGGTCGCGGCGGCGAGAAGACCTGGTCGTGGGTCAAGAAGGGCATTCCGCTGCGGCTGGAGATCGGCCCGCGCGACATCGCCTCCGACTCGGTCTTCGTGGGCCGCCGCGACCGGGCCCCCCGGGACCGCGCCGCCATGCCCCGGGCCGAACTGGTCGCCCGGCTGCCGGCGCTGCTGGACGAGATCCAGGCCGGGCTACTGGAGCGGGCGCGGGCCTTCCGCCAGGCCCACACCGTGCGGATCGACTCGAAGGACGAGTTCTACCGCTTCTTCACCCCGGCCAACGCCGAAAAGCCCGAGATCCACGGCGGTTTTGCGATGTGCCACTTCTGCGGCGACCCGGCGGTCGAGGAACAGCTTCGCAACGAGCTGAACGTCACCGTCCGATGCATTCCCCTGGACGCCCCCGAGGAGCAGGGGCGCTGCATCATCAGCGGACAACCCAGCCGTCGTCGCGTGGTGTTCGCCAAGGCTTATTGAGCCCGATGCCGGCGTGCGCCGTCCGGGAGGCCCCGCTCCGTCGGGGCCGTCAGCATGGACGCGCGAACACCCCCGGTCGCGGACGCGACGCAGCGCGTCCCTCCAGGGGCCGCGGATCTGCCGGAGGGCCCCGCTCCGTCGGGGCCGTCAGCATGGACGCGCGAACACCCCCGGTCGCGGACGCGACGCAGCGCGTCCCTCCGGTTGCCGCAAACCTAGACCGACGGCGCGCGTCCTGCGGATGCCGCCGGGGGCCCGATAAGGTTTTTCCGTCGGCATGGTCGGCCGTGCGGCGGCTGGAATCCGCGAGGGCGCGGGGCGGGGGTTCCGACGGTGAATTTCCGTTGCGGCGCTACGCCCGCAATACAGGAAGGCGGGGGGCTGGGACCGGGGCGGAAAGGAGGGCTTGTTAGGGACGTGTTTGGGCGATAGGATGTCGTCTGGAGAGCGCCTCGGCCGGACAGCGATCGGCTCGACCCGGTAGCGATCATCCTTGGGGCAGCAGGGAACGCCCCGTGCGGGTGAAGATGATGCGGTTCACATCGCCGGAGATGCGGCTGGCATCGCCCGAACGCCCCCTGCGGGTGAAGATGATGCCCCGACTCAACGCGGGGCGTCGATGAGATGTGCGAGCGTCTTCCATGGGTGAAGATGATGCGATGACGCCAACGAAGTCGAAAAGGTGCCGTTCGTCGCCCCCGTGCAGGTGAAGATGCTGCCTCCATGGCGGCTTCCGCTGCGACCGGTGACGCGTCGGCCCTGCGCGGGTCAGCATCATCGCAGGCGGAAGCGATCGGTTGCCCCAGGCATCATCGAACAGACTCGGGCCAGAGGATCGCCGGGAGCAGATCGGGTTCATCGGGGGGAAAAGGGAGGACCGCCATGTCGTCGCATCAGGAGGCCGTGATCTCCGAGGCCGGGCTGGCCCATCTGCGCTGGTCGCTCATTCCGGAGGTCGGGCCGATACTGTTCGGGCGGCTGCTGGAGCGATTCGGCTCGGCCGGCGCCGCCCTGGAGGCGTCGTGCGTCGCGATCGGCGGCATCCCCGGCATCGGTCAGGAGAGGGCGGCCCGCATCGTGCAGGCCCGTCGCTGCACGGATGTGGAGGCCGAGGTCCGACGGGCCGCCGCCCGCGGCGTGCGTATTCTCTGCCGGCAGGACGAAGGTTTTCCGCCTGGTCTGCGGCACATTCCCGACCCGCCCATCTGCCTGTACGTCCGCGGCACGCTGGAGCCCCAGGACGCGGTGGCCATCGGCATTGTCGGGGCCCGGCGCTGCACGATGTACGGCCGCGAGCAGGCCCGGCGTTTCGGTCACCAGCTGGCGGCCCGCGGCCTAACGGTGGTGTCGGGTCTGGCCCGGGGCATCGACGGCGAGGCCCACAAGGGGGCCCTCGAGGCCGGAGGGCGGACGATCGCCGTACTGGGCAACGGGCTGTCTGAAATCTACCCGCCCGAACACGAGCGGTTGGCCGGGGAAATCGCCGCCTGCGGGGCCCTGATCAGCGAACTGCCCATGGAGACCTCTCCTTGCGCGTCCAATTTTCTGCCGCGCAACCGGCTGATCGCCGGACTCTCGCTGGGCGTGCTGGTGATCGAGGCCGCGGCCCGCAGCGGCTCGCTGACGACCGCCCGGCTGGCGGCGGAATACGATCGCGAGGTCTTCGCCCTGCCCGGGCGCGTGGACAGCGACTTCTCGCGCGGCACCAACGGGCTGATCCGCGACCAGCATGCCAAATGCGTGACCTGTGCCGACGACGTGGTGGACGAGCTGGGCGAAGTCGGCGAGGCGCTCCGCGGCGGACCGACGAAGGGCCAGGCGTCCGCCGCACCGGTGAGTGCGGCGCTGCGCAACAGCCTCAGCGCCGACGAACTGTGCATCTATGAGACCCTGGATGTCCGGGGGCGGCCTCTGGAGAGGATCGCCGAACTGGCCGACCGGCCGGTGCACCGCGTCTCAGCGGCGCTGATCTCGCTGCAGCTCAAGGGCCTGGCCCGCCAGGCGCCCGGATGCGTGTTCGTGCGGGCACGGGAGTTGTGAGACGACCGCAGCGGGTTTACCCGCCTGGAGACGTCAGGTTCGCGCGTCAGATCGAAGCTGCGGTCGGAATCCGGCGGCGGACTGGCGGGATGGCGACCGGGCCGCGTGGCCGGCGCGGCGGCGGAATGAACCGGAGGGAGCACGAACCGGCGGCCCGGCAGGCCGGCGGCGATTTGGCCTCAGCGTCCATCGGCAGGGCCGGGGGAGTCTTCGATCATCCGGGCGAGCTCCGCGACGATCATGGCCAGGCGGCGGTCGGCGGCCTCGGCCCGGGTGAGGGCCTCCAACAGGGTTTCGCGTCCGCGGGGATCGGCCATCAGGGCCTCGGCGCGGTCCGGGTCGCGCGACTCGGCCAGTGCCTCGATCATCGCTTCGCAGGCCGAGGCGGCATCGGCCAGCAGGGGACGGGCCTGAGGGCCGAGGGTCAGCGGGCCGCTCCGCAGCACGTACAGGGCCGACATCCGGGCCGAGGCCACCCGCTCGGCGTGCTGGCGGTGCTCGCGCCAGCCGGGGGCCTGAGGCGTGCCCACGCAGGTTTCGCGGCGCAGCCAATCCTGCCAGGCGTCGAATGCCGCCGGGCCGGTCCGGATGTTCGGCCGCAGGGAGGTCGAAGCGGTCAGCGGCGCGCGGTTCATGAATACGTCGGCGTGCCGCACGGCCATGCGCATGATCTGCCAGGGCTCCGGTTCGACCGGATCCAGTTCCTCGGCGACGTAGCACTGCATGGCCGGCCCGGTCATCACGAGGCTCCGTCCGCCGCAGCCTGGCGCAACGCCCTCCAGGCCCGCAGGCCCGGAGGCCGTGATCACGCCCCAATCGCCGCGGGCCTCGCCGGGCCAGCCCTGCCAGGCGATGACCGGCTGGTCGTGGCGCAGGGCTTCCTCGATCAGCGGCAGGTAGCTCAGTTCGTAGTGCTGGGGAAACTCTTCGGCCGCGGTCATGTCCAGGCCGACGTCCGGCGGGTGGAGGTCGCGCAGGCGAAGGCCGTAGAGGCCTGCGGCTGCAACGAGGAAGAGGTCGCGGCCGAAGGTCATCCACCGTCCGGGAGCCGAGCCGTCATCGACCGACACGGCGGCAAATGCGGTTCCTAGCGCGACGCACAGGTCGTCGTAGTCGATCTCGGCGTGGCCGGCGGACAGCACGGCCCGAAGCGTCACCGCCAGCGATTCGTGCTGGCCGGGGGACTCGCGCCAGGCGATTCGTTTCAGCAACATGAGGGCATTGGAGCCGCCGGCGGGCGCGGTTGCAAGTCGCGGAAGGCCGGAGGATCGCAGGCCGGCTCAGAGGGTGATCTCGCCGCGGATGGTGGTCACGCATTCGCCGCCGATGCGGACCTCCACATGTCCGTCGCGTTGCCGCTCGGCCAGGACCCGCACCAGTCCGCCCCGGCCGGAGGGAGCGGTCTGAGTGCAGGCCAGGGCGGCCATGCCGCCGTGGAGATCCGCGTGTCCGCAGGCGATCAGGCCGGCGGCGATCGGGCCGTGCACGCTGCCGGTGACGGGGTCCTCGGGAATGCCGATCCCCGGGGCGAAGAAGCGGCACTGGGTGTCGATGGACGGATCCAGCGTGGTCGTGGTCACGGCGCACAGCCCGCGCAGGCGGTGCTGCCTGAGATATGTCTCGATCGCTTCGGGCCGCGGACGGAGGTCGTTGAGGATCATGAAGTCGCGCACGAACACGATCAGATCCCCGTCCTGGCTGCGCGCCGGACGGGGAAGCTCCAGGAACCACTCCGCCCGCCCGCCCAGCGCCGCAGCCCAGGCATCGGGGGTGAACGGCGCCGCAGTGAGCACCGGGGCCACCAGATCCAGCCACACCAGCGGCCGTCCGCCGACGCCCGGATCACCTGGCCGCTCGACCGACGCGCAGAGCATGCCGCCGGCGGTCTGGATCGCCACTTCGCCGGACGGCCCGCGTCCGACCGCCGGCAGCAATGCGGCTTCCTCCAGGGCATGCACCGCGGCGATGGCGGCGTGGCCGCTCATCGACACCTCGCAAACCGACGTAAACCATCGTATCCGCAGATCGGCCGGCGCCCCCTCGCCGACCGGCACCAGAAAAGCGGTCTCGCGGGGCCCCAGCTCGGAGGCGATGCGCCGCATGTCCTGGTCCTCAAGCCCGGCGGCCTGCAGGACCACGCCGGCAGGATTGCCCTGGAAAGGTTCGGCGGCGAAAACGTCCACGACCTGAAAAGGCACGGATCGGCGACTCACGATTCGTCCCTCGCCGGCAGACCGACCTCGCCGAAACCGGCGACCAGCACCACCACGGCGCCGGGGCCGAGCGTCAACCGCAGGTTTCGTCCCCGGACGCGGGGCCGGGAGGTGTCCGCCAGAGCCAGTGCAACCTGCGGCTCAACCGTGCCGGCCGCGAAAGGCAGCCGCAGTTCCGCGCGATGCCGGGCGGTGAAGTCCAGGTTGGCGATCATCAACAGCCATCGGCGGCCCGGGCCCGCGCGCCAGCCCGTGGCCAGGATATGCCGGGCGGAGGTCGTCACGCTCGGCAGGAAGGACGCCCGGCGCCGCAGCAGCAGGCCCAGGAAGCGCCGGCGGGTCTCGGAGGTCCGGGCGATCAGGTCCACCATGCCCTGGGCGCCGGTGTTGGTCCAGTGCAGGGCGTAGGGATCGAAGAACGCCAGCCGGCCGGCCTGGGGATCATCGCGCGGAAGGGCGAAACGGCCCGGCGGCACGTTGTCCAGCCCGAGGTTCATGGGCTGGCGCTCGTACACCTCCATGCCACTGTTGATCATGGGTACGGCGTTCGGCAAAAAGCAGTTGACCGCCACGGCCTGGCGGGCGAAACGTCGCCCGCCCCGGCGCACGGCCGCCCGGGGCGTGTCGGCCATTTCGGCGGCGGCGAAGACCGGCAGGCGCAGCCCCCGGATCTCGCGGACGTGCTCGTGCATGAGGCCCTCCCGGGCGCGGGGCTGGCGATACCATCCCGGTCCGATGATCAGGTTGTAGCCCGCCCGCCGGGCCCTGGCATGGTTGCTGGTGCCCAGCTCCTCGGCCACGAAGGCGAAGTCGGGATCGATTTGCCGCGGCCGCTCGAGGATCATGCGTTCCAGCTCGGCCGGTAAGGCGTGGGCCATGTCCACGCGGGCCCCGTCGATGCCCAGGCTCTGGTAAAACGGGATGATGCCGGCGAGCCGGTCCCACAGCGGGCGGTTGGGGCGCCGGCCGGGGAAGAGGTTGGCCTTGATGGTGTCAAACAGCACGTAGGGCGGCTGCCGGCGGGGATGGGGGAGCTGGCGGGCGGATTCCGGCGGGTGATCCAGGTGGAGCCGCAGGTAAGTGACATCCGTCCAGGGCGGCTGGGGGTCATTGATGCAGTCCGAGAAGGCCGGCGGCACGAGCACGCCAAAGCGTCGGATGATCTCCCGCACAAGGTCGGCAGGGGGTTTCCTGCGGGCCTGCCGCACGAAGGCTTTCCACGCCTGTGGATGGGTCAGACTGGGGGCGAAGCGGAAGGCCTCCAGGTGACGTCGAACGCCGGCATCGGCGTAGATCTCGTGCAACCGGCCGGGGATGGGATTGCCGTAGTCGATTTCCGGCAGGGGCGGGGAGCGGAAGGACCGGGCGGCGCGGGCATCGATCCAGTAGAACCATTCGGGGTGTTCCAGCACCCAGACGTTGTCACGGGCCGCGGTGCGCGGGGCGATGTCCAGGATGACGCGCATGCCCAGCAGGTGGGCGGCGGTCACGAAGGCTTCGAACTCGCGCGTCACGTCGCCGGGGTCGTCGCCCAGCAGCCGGTCGTGATAACCCTCGTCGATGGCGTAGAAGTCGCCGGCGGCGTAGGGGCAGCCCAGTTCGCCCTTTCGGAACAGCCGGCTGACGCGCACGATCGGCAGCAGATACAGCGTGGTGACGCCCATGCGGGTCAGCAGCGGCAGCACCAGGATGGCCTTCAGGAAGGTGCCGTTCTCGGTGCGCCGGCCGTCGCGCAGCCGGCCGTCGCCGTCGTGGTCCCAGGCCGTCGTGCAGCGGATGAACAGGCCGTAGACGGTCTGCCGGGACAGCCAGTCGCCGGCCCGGCGCAGCCGCCGGCCGGCGCAGACCCGCCCGTCGCCGGCGCGGCGGACGCCGAGGATCCGCGACAGGCTCAGGCCGTCGCGGGCCTGCGGCACGGCGGCATGCGCGGCGATCCAGTCCAGGCAGCCGGCGGCCCAGGCGAACGGATCGACGGCGATCTGTCGTCCGACGCGGCGTTTCGGGCCGCGGTAGCCCCAGCAGTCCCACAGTGCCGGCAGCAGATAATCCGGCCGTCCGGGTGGCCGGCCGAGCCGGTCCCGCAGCCACTGGAATGCATCGTTTCTGGCAAGCGGCATGGACGTCGCCTCCCTGCGATCAGGGTCCGACCGTTCCCGCCGTCCCCGCGTTTCCCGGCGAGCGGAGCTAGATGCACAGCAGCAGGCCGCTGTGCGGCGGCGCGGTCACCTGGCCGGAGACCTCGCCCAGCCCGGCGGGATCCGCGCGGTCGGCGTCGGCCAGAACCTTCCAGATGCCGGCCGGCAGGTCGAAGGTCACCTCCTGCCCGCTGCCGTTGAGCAGCACGCGCAGCTGTTTGACCGTCTCGTCCGGCAGCCCGTGAGCGTCGATCCAGTGCACGATCGCCTGGTGGTGCGGGGGCCGGTCGAACCCCACGCGGGCTTCCACCGCCTCCCGGGTGCGCAGCCGGAAGGCCGGGTGGCTGCGCCGGATGGCGATCAATGCCCGCACGTAATCGCAGACGTCGGCGCAGGCCACCTTGAGTCCCCAGTTGATCTGGTTGATCGCGTCCGGCTGGTTGTAGCTGTTGGAGCAGCCCTTCTTTCGGCGGCAGAACTCCTGGCCCCCGTGGAGAAACACGGCTCCCTGGCTGGTCAGCAGGATCAGCGAGGCCAGGCGCATCATCCGCCGGCGGACGGCGTCGGGCACGTCCGGGGTGCTGACCAGCAGCTTGTCCCAGGCGGTCAGGTTGTCGTGGGCCTCGAAGTAGTTGATCACGTCGGTGGGGTGGATCGCCCAGTCGTGGACCGAGCCCATCAACCCGTGCACGATCCCCTCGGGGCTGCGGCCGGCCTGGATGAACCCCGGCTCATAGTCGTCGCGGCCGCCCTTGATGGCGTCTCGGAAGCGGTCGTTGAAGGCTCCCAGGCCCGTGCCCCGAACCTGGGCGTGGTCCGAGACCGGCTTGAGCGGCGTAGGCCCGGCGGCCCAGGGCTCGCCGTAGATGAGCAGGTCCGGCCGAAGCGCCCTGAGGGTATCGCGTACCTGGCGCAGGGTCTCCATGTCGTACAGGCCCATGAGGTCGATCCGGAACCCGTCGATGCGGTACTCGCGCACCCAGTAGCTCATCGAATCGATGATGAACTTGCGGACCATCGGGTTTTCGGTGTGCAGCTCGTTGCCGCAGCCCGAGCCGTTGTGGAAGCGGCCGTCGGCGGTCATACGGTAATAGTAGCCCGGCACCAGCCGCTCGAACGTCGCCCGGTCGGAGGTGTGGTTGTACACCACGTCGAGGACCACGCCGATGCCGCGCTCGTGCAGGGCCTGGATGAGCTGCTTGAGCTCGCGGATGCGGGACGGTCCGGCCACGCTGCCGGCGTACCAGCCCTCCGGGGAGTTGAAGCTCACCGGCATGTAACCCCAGTCATAGGCGGGGGCGGATTCGTCGTTGTCGAAGTCCTGGACGGGCATGAGCTGCACGTGGGTCACGCCCATCTCCACCAGGTGGTCCAGGCCGGTCCGCACGTCGGGCGACGCCGGCAGGCGGGTGCCGCTTTCGGTCATGCCCAGGTAGCGGCCCTTGGCCCGGATGCCCGAGGAGGGCGCGATGCTGAAGTCGCGGACATGGATCTCCCAGATCACCGCGTCGGTCAGCGCTGCCGGCGCGGTGAAGACGTGCTCCCGGAAACCGGGCGGGTCGGTCGCGGGCAGGTCCACGATCAGTGAGCGGGGGGCCTGGTTCTGGGTGCAGACTGCGTAGATGTCGCGGATCTCGGCGTGCTCGACGAAGCCCGGCCCGGAGAGCTTGTAGGCGTAGAAGCGACCGGCCAGGTCGCCCTCGACTACGGCCTCCCACACGCCCTTCGGTCCGCGGGTCATGGGGTGATCGATCGCGCCGGCCGGGCCTTCGGCCTGGTCGGCGACCACAACCTTGACGTTCAGGGCCGTGGGCGCGAACACGCGAAATACGGTTCGCTGCGGGGAATAGGTTGCCCCCAGCTCGGCGTCGGGGTCGTGGTAGCGCTCATCGAGGTGGACCACCCGCCAGGGCCGCACGACCTGGGTGCCCAGGCCTTCGATCTCCAGGCTGAACTGCTCCCGGGTGAAGTCCAGGGGGGCGCCGGTGGTCAGGGTGAAGGCCGCGGCCTGACCCCGTCGGGGATTGAGCGTGGAAACCGAGACGATCTCGATCCGTCGTCCGTCGCCTCCGGTCAGCCGGAAGCGCTCCAGGGGCCAGTCTCCTTCCGGGAGTCGCTGGTTGAAGCGAGCGGTGATTTCCCGATCCCCGTCGAGCGTGGCCGCCGTGAACTTGAGTCGCAACTCCGCCATACCCGGCGCTGCCTCGCTTTGTGCATCATGATCGGCAGTCGAGCTGGCATTCTAAGCGACGGCGGACCGGGCTCCAAAGCCGCCGCGGCTCCACGGCCAGACCCGGCGTTCCGAGGCGGTCAAGGCCGGGGCGTCCGGGCGGTCGCCGGGCCGAGGGTCGGCGGGGGCGGGGGCGGCCCCTGCCGGCGGCGCCTTGGTCGAAGCCTAGCTTCCGCGTGATCGGGTCGCTCCCGGCGTGACATTGGTCCCCGGCCGGATAAGATCATGAGGCTTTTTCGGCCTTCATGCCGCGGACGGAACGGGCCGGCGGCGCGGGATCGTCAGCCCCGCGGCTTTTCCCGCGGACGCCTGTAACGGACCTGTCGCCTCAGGAGTCAACATGCCCAAGTCGAGAGCCTCGCGCGCAAGTGACAGGCTGCCCGGCGCCGAAAAGGCGCTGACCCCGCTGGGCCGCCTGGCCCGGAACCTCTGGTGGACCTGGACGCCCGAAGCCGCGGCGCTGCTTCGGGACGCCGATCCGAAGCTCTTCGCCGCCTGCGGAAACAACCCGCTGTTGACCCTGGCCCGGCTGTCGCCGGCCCGCCTCGCCCGGCTGGTGGCGGATGTTTCGCTGGTCGGCCGGCTGCGGGCCGCCGAGCGCGGGCTGCGCGACTACCTGCGTGGCCGCACCTGGTACAGTGCCCGTTACGGGCCCAAGTCCGACGCGTTCATCGCCTACTTCTGCATGGAATACGGGCTGCATGCCTCGCTGCCGCTGTACGCCGGCGGGCTGGGCGTCCTGGCCGGGGACCATCTCAAGTCGGCCAGCGACCTGGGCGTGCCGCTGGTGGGCGTGGGGATCTACTGGCGCCACGGCTACGTGACCCAGCGGATCGACCGGATGGGCCGGCAGACCGATCACTTCCTGCCGCTGCCGGTCGAGGCCGCGCCGGTGGTCGAGGTCGCCTCGGCGGCCGGCCGGCCGCTGCGCGTGCCCCTGACCATCGGCGACGAGCGCGTGCAGATGCGCATCTGGCGGCTGGACGTGGGGCGGGTGCCGCTGTTCCTGCTGGACACCGACCTGCCGGTCAACGCCCCGAGAATCCGCCAGCTGGTCAGCGTGCTGTACAGCGGCGACCGCGACATGCGCATCCGGCAGGAGATCCTGCTGGGCATCGGCGGGTGGCGGGCCCTGCGGGCGATGGGCATTCCCGTC
Organism: uncultured Phycisphaerae bacterium; assembly: GCA_938005315.1. Lineage (GTDB taxonomy): Bacteria > Planctomycetota > Phycisphaerae > UBA1845 > PWPN01 > CALLOB01. The sequence continues at coordinate 1,062 of CALLOB010000034.1, read as the reverse complement.
GGCGTGTGCCACCTGAACGAGGGCCACGCGGCCCTGCTGTCGCTGGAGCGGATCGCCGAGCGGATGGAGAGCCGGGGCGAGAACTTCCGCCAGGCCCTCCGCCAGGTGCGCGACACCAGCGTTTTCACCACCCACACCCCGGTTCCGGCGGGCAACGAGGAGTTCGACCCGCTGCTGGTCGATCGTTACCTCTCCGGTTACATCCGGCGGCTGGGCCTGGGCCGGGAGGCCTTCCACGACCTCGCCCGCGTGCGTCCGGGGCGGAAAACCGAGGCCTTCGGCATGACGCCGCTGGCCCTGCGCACCTGCCGCTGGTGCAACGGGGTGGCCGCGCTTCACGGGCGGGTCGCCCGGGAGATGTGGCAGGAGGCCTATCCCGTCCGCAGGGCCGCCAACGTGCCCATCGGGCACGTGACCAACGGAGTTCACCTGCGCACCTGGCTGCATCCGCTGATGGGCGAGCTGCTGGATGAGACCCTGGGGCTGGGCTGGGAGGAGCGGCAGGACCTGAGGAGCACGTGGGCCCGCGTCCGCCGCATACCCGATCAGCGGCTCTGGGAGGTGCACGCCCTGCTGAAGGTCGAGCTGATCGAGGGCTGCCGCCGACGCCTCCGCGAACGCTTTCGCCGCCTGCGGCAGCCGGTCGCCGAGGCCGACCGGATCCTGGATCCCGACGCCCTGACCATCGCGTTTGCCCGGCGGTTCGCCGGCTACAAGCGGGCGGGGTTGATCTTCACCGACCCGGCGCGCCTGGCCGGCATTCTGCGCCGCGCCGACCGGCCGGTGCAGATCATCTTCGCCGGCAAGGCCCACCCGGCCGATACCGAGGGCAAGGCCCTGGTGCAGCAGATTGCACGATTCAGCGCCATGCCGCGGTTCCGTCGGCACGTGGTTCTTCTGGAGAACTACGACATGGAGATCGCCCGGCTGCTCGTCGCCGGCGCGGACGTCTGGCTCAACACCCCGCGCCGCCCGCGGGAGGCCAGCGGCACCAGCGGCATGAAAAGCTCGCTGCACGGGGGCCTGAATCTCAGCATTCTCGACGGCTGGTGGCCCGAGGCC
>CALLOB010000033.1 GCA_938005315.1 uncultured Phycisphaerae bacterium | reverse complement strand
AAGGTGCGCGATGGCGGACGCGACGCAGCGCGTCCCTCCGGGGCCGCCTGGAGGGCCCCGCTCCGTCGGGGCCGCGGCAGAAGGTGCGCGATGGCGGACGCGACGCAGCGCGTTCCTCCGAAAGGCCCTCTCTGGTCGAAGTCGTGGAGAACCGGCCCGAGGCCGTCAGGCACGCATGGGGGGGCGCCGGGCCCGGGGTGGTTACGGCTCAGTGCTTGGCCGAAAGTTCCTTGTATCGCGCCGCCAAGGCGTCCACGAACTGCTGGGCCTCGGCCCGCTCGCGGGCGCTGGTCCGGCTGACGATCGCCTTGGTGATCTCGTCGCTGGTGCTGGGCGCCAGATCCTTGAACGATTCCCCGAAATTGTCCGCGCCACCCGTGCCGGCCAGCTGCATCTGCATCTGGCTGAAGTGCCGCACCGCGTTGTCCACGTAGGCGGCCTGCTGCGTCCTGGGCAGACTCTTGTATTTGCGGGCGTGCTCCATGAACCGCACCTTGGCCACCTCGACGGTCGCGTCCATCAGCACCTCGCGCTCCGACGAGGGCATCTGCCGCAGGGCCTCGTTGAGCTCCGCACGCGGGGGCCCGGAGGCGAACTTCCCGGAAAACACCTGCGTCAGGAACTGCTCCCGCTGGTCGTAGGACATCCGCGAGAAGCCGCGCGGATTGCCCAGGAAGGCCACCACCTCCGGGGCCGTGGCCTGCTCGACCGGCGGCGGGGCGATGGTCGTGAAGGTGAAATAGGCCCACCAGCCGCCCGCGACGGCCAGCACGCACGCCCCCGCCCCCAGCAGGGCCCGGCGGACCTGCGGTGACAGCTGCCGACTGCGCGTTTTCGCGAGTTTTTTGCTCATCGCCGTCTTCCTCGGTCCGCCGCCGGACGCCGCCTACTCCTTGTACTCCCGGCCGGCCTTCTTGTTCTGCTTCCACTGGTCGCTCTGGACGTGCAGGTCGGTGTACAGCACGTTGTGCGAACCCGTGCGCCTGGGCCCCCCGTGGAACGGCTCGAAGTCGTAGATCATCCACATGTTCTTCTTCTCGGTCTTGATGATCTCCACCGCCGGCCGCGGCCGCCCGTTGTAATCCCCGGGCGGCTGAGCGTATACCCGCACGAGCTTGAAGCCCAGCTTCTGCCCGTTCAGCAGCTGCTCCCACTCGTAGCTGGTCTTCTCGTGGTCGAAGTAGCGCGAGGTCCTCAGCTCGTCCTGCATCATGGTGTTGGCATCGGCCGGGCATTCGAACGCCTCGACGGCTCCGCCGATCTCCTTCTTAAGCGCCTCCGGGAGCGACGGCAGCGGCCGGTAGTCCGGGTCGCCGGCGGCCCGATCCTGCTCGTAATAAGGGCAGCGGGCGATGTGCGGAAAGGTGTCCTTGTTCTGCATCAGGTAGGCCTGCATCGCCTGGGCGATCTGGTCCAGGTTTTTCTGGCAGACGGTCTTCTTGCTGACCCGCCGAACCTCCCTCAGCGAGGGCATCAGGATCGACATCAGCAGCACCAGGATCGAAACCACCACCATCAGTTCGATCAGCGAGAAACCGCGTTGATGCTTCAAGGCTGAAGTCCTCTGCGGGGCAACGATCCTGTCCATCTGGCCTGCCTCCGATGCCTTCCCCGACCGGCCCGCCGGCATCATGCCGCAACCACCGGCGTCAACGCTCGCTCGAGCCGGCATTCTCGACGCTAAACCCCTGCTCCGCCAAGGTCTCCGTGCACGCTCAGGCCGACGCCGCCCCCGGCGTGCACACACCTATTGTGGTATCGACCGGCGGGATGTCAACTCCGCAGGGAAGCCGCGACGGAAAACCGCCACAAGGCGACAGGTCGCCTTGGCGAGGATTCGCGCACACCGACTTCCTACGGCGTTGGCGGCCGGCGGTTCGATCGCGCCTGTTCCGGCCGCGCGACCTGCGGGGCGGATCGTGGCGGCTTGCCGGCCTCGGCCCGGATACGGCTCGGGTGCGCCGCGAAGTTCAGGCCGAGGCCCTGTCCCGTCCTGCAGGGTCCTTGGCGAAGCCGTGCTTGACCATCTTGTCGCGCAGCGTGGTCCTGGGAATGCCGAGGTATTCGGCCGCTTTGGCCTGGTTGCCGGCGGCCCGGCGAAGGGCGGCGTCGATCAGGGCCCGCTCGACGCCCGCCACCGTCTCGGTCAGGCCGGCCGGACACTGCGGCAACCGCGCCGCGTCCTCCGGCATTGAGCGGCACTTGCGCGGCAAGGCCACGTCCTTCAGCTCGATCACTTCGGCGTCGCCGGCCAGGCTGACCGCGCGCTCCAGAGTGTGCTCGAGCTCCAGGATGTTCCCCGGCCAGTCGTAGGCCTGAAGCTCCTGCATCGCGTGCGGGCTGATCCGCAGCGGCCGACGGCCGTTGCCTCCCGCGACGCTTTGAGACCGCAGGAACCGCTCGGCCAGCAACGGAATGTCCTCACGGCAGTCCCGCAGGGCAGGTATCAGTATGGTCGTCGCGCTGATGCGGTAGAAGAGGTCCACCCGGAACCGCCCGGCGTCCATCAGTTGCTGAAGATCCTTCTGCGTCGCGCACACCAGACGCGGACCGCTCCGGGGATCGGCCGCCGCCGACTCCAGAACGCTCAGGAGTCTGGCCTGCATCTCCGGCGGGGCCGCGTCGATGTCGTCGAGGAACAGCGTTCCGCCCGCGGCCTCCTGGAAACGCCCCTCGCGCCCCGCCGTGCCGAACAGCTCCGCGTCCAGGGCCGCGGCACTGACCGACGTGCAGGTGCTGCGCACGAACGGACCCTCGTGCCGCGGGCCGCTCATGTGCAACGCGGCCGCGACACGCTCCGGCGCGGCACCCTTCTCGCACTCCAGCAGCACCGGCCGATCGCTCCCGGCCGCCTGCCGGATCTGATCGAACAGCCTGCGCATCGCCGGGCTTCGCCCGGCCAGCGGGCCCATCTCCTCCACCGCGGCGCGGGAATCCTCCTGGCTCGACCACGCCGAAGCCGCCCTGAGCCGCTCGAGCCGGGCGATCAGCTCGGCGGTGTCGAACGGCTTGGCCAGGTAGTCCGCCGCTCCCCGCCGCACCGCCTCGATCGCCGTGTCGATCGAGCCGTAGGCGGTCATCACCACCACGGAAGTCCTCGGCCAGTGACGTTGAATCCGCTCCAGCAGACCGAAGCCGTCCATCTCCGGCATGCGCAGGTCCGTGATCACCGCGTCCACCGGCCGGGACTGCAGCACCTGCAGCGCCGTCGGCCCGTCCGCGGCATCCACGACGGTATAGCCCGCCTCGGCCAGCTCGATCTTCAGCGAAAGCCGCTTCAGCGGTTCGTCATCGACGACAAGGAGCACACCTTTGGATGCGTCCGGCATGATTGCAGTCCCTCTACTTCCCCGAAGACGAGGTGCCTTCCATGTCTTCCACTCGCTTGCGGCACACCGGCCCGCGCAGCCGACGGCGGCTCACAGTTTAGCCGAGATCCCGCCGCTTGCAACGTTTTTCTTGCGCCGGCCCCGCCGGTCGATGCGGCAGCCGGTTCGTGTCGTGCCGCGAAACGACCGCCCGGACACGCAAGGGCCCCCAACGACCGCTCGGACCTGAGCCGTTCTTACTCCAGGTAAACGTCCCCGCCCCGCACCATCGGCGGCGGTTCAAGCAGCACTTCCCGAAGATGGCCGGCATCCAGGGCCAGAAGCGGGCTGATCTCATAAAGGCCGTCAGGCGTGCCATCCGCACGTCGGGGAACCGGATACCCCGCGCCGTCCAGCCAGGCGGCCGCACGCAACACCATGTCGCGCCGGGCTGTCTCGGCACTGTCCACGCCCCGGTCGTTCTTGACCGGACTGAACTCTTCGCTCCGCACCGTCTGAAGCACCAGAGGCTGACCGGCCAGCGGAATCGCGTCGAAGATGAAGGCCTCCAGCTTGATGGCGTTCGGTTCCGCCGGCTCCACCCGGACGCCAGCATCGTTCACGAAGGGCACTTTTTTGACCGCCCGGTGCCAGGGAAGCGCGAAGGTCGCCTCGTCGGCCGTCAGGCGCTCGACGAACCGTCGGTCGATCGCGTGAATGGCGATGCTCCCGGCGTCATAGAGCCGGTTGCCCCGCTCGTCACGGGCTCTGGCCAGCTCCTCCGGGAGATCGGAGTACTCCACCACCATCGTCCGGCCGTCGCCGATCACGAAATTGCCAACCCGCTCCAGATCATCCACCTTGGGGATGACCTTGCTGGACATCTCGGAACCCGTGATCGCGTGTAAACCCAGGAAAAGAGGGTCGACCACGCTGACCAGCGGGTTGTCCACCTGGAAGTAGCTGATCACCTCCACGCCCGCCGCGGCCATCTCGGCCAGGCAGCCCGAACGCTTCAGGGCCAGCAGGCTTCCACCGTGCCCGTCCGGCGAGAAGGCCACCCGGTGAGGCTGATCCAGGAGGATCCGCCCGTCCCGGCCGAAGGCGGGCATGACCCCCTGGGTAAAAAACCGCACCCGCTCAGGACGCAAGCCGAAATACCCGTTCTCCGCGAAGAACTCCCGCGTGGCCCGGTCGTTCTGCGGGCTGGTCATGATGTACCAGGGCACGTCCGCTCCGTATCGGCGGTTGCTGCCCCGAATACCCTCGGCAAACAGTTGAAAAAGGGGTTTCTGACGGATCGGCGAGATCCGAAAAGCGCCCTTGGGGCCATCGAATCCCAACCGCGTCCCCTGCCCGCCGGCGACCGTGAAGGCGGCCACTTTGCCGGCTTTGATCAGCGCCACGCCCCGCTTGAGGGCGTCGGCGTATTTCCCTACCAGATCGATTCCGGGCCGGGCGGGATATACTTCGACCGGGCGGATTTCCGTCGGAAGCCTAAACCCTTTCCCTGAAAGAACATAATCGTTGACCAAGCCCTTCAGAGCGGCGAAGTTGATCTGCTCGATGTCGCCCAGAAGCTCGTCGCGCTGCCGATCATTGAGGCGATCCCAGTGTTTCAGCAGGTGCGCCTGCCCAGAAATCTCGAGCTGATTCCTGATCCTTGCCAGGCGGGACTGCGGTGATTCATTCGACATTATTCAAACCCGTCCAAAATCTTCGCCACTCCGGCCGATCGGCTCCGATTTTATAGGAGAGACGGGCGATAAGTGTCAACGGACGCACGCATGTTCCAGGAACGGACACAAGGCGGTTTTCCGCCAAACCATCAGAATCCGCATCCAGACGCGGATGGCGGGTTGCCGGTAGATATGCCCTCGGGCCGCATGAGCCGCCGAGGTTTTCTGCGAAGTCTGGCCGGGGCGGCATTGAGCAGCGCGGCCGGGTCCTCGCTGGCCGGGGCCGCGACCCGGCCGGTCGAGGAGGCCCTGCCCCCGCTGGCCACGATGCCGACGATCGGCCCGGTGTCGCAGGCGGCCAAGTCGGTGGTGGCCGACGTGCGCGCCGCGGAGGTCATTGCCGGGCTGAAGCTTCACGAGCAGCTGGTGCTGGAGCTCATCGAGGAAGGGTTGCAGATCGCTACGGGCACGCGCTCGGCCCGGGATGCCTGGCACAAGCTGATTAAACCCGACGACGTGGTGGCGGTGAAGTTCAACCACGTGGGGGCCAGGGAATTGCGCACCAACGAGGTCTTCGCCGCCCAGATGGTGGCCTCGCTGGGCCGGGCGGGGATCGCTCCTGAAAGGATCATGCTGGTGGAGGTGCCGCCGTCGGTGGCCAGGAACCTCAAGACCCGCCCGTGCGTGTTCGGCTGGAGCGGGGGCAAGGTGTCCTTCGGCAGCGGCGAGGAGGAGCTGGCCGCCTTCCTGCAGGAGGTGACCGCCATCGTCAACGTGCCGTTCATGAAGACGCACAACATCGCGGGCATGAGCGGGTGCCTCAAGAACCTCTCGCACGCCCTGATCCGCCGGCCGGCGCTGTACCATGCCGACGCCTGCAGCCCGTTCGTGGGCGACATCCTCGCGCTGCCGCAGATCCGCTCGAAGCTGAGGGTCCACGTGGTGAACGCCATCCGGGCGGTCATGGACGGCGGGCCGGAGCCGTCGCCGGATAGCATCTGGCCGCACGGCGGGGTGCTGGTGAGCACCGATCCGGTGGCCGCCGACAGCGTGGCCCTGGAGATCATCAACGAGCAGCGGGCCGGGAAGGGGCTCGAGCCGGTGGGGGGAGCACAGGCCGTGATTCCCCACGTCCGGGCGGCGGCCGCCAGGGGTCTGGGAACCGACGATCAGGATTACATCGACTGGATCGGCCCGCGGCGTTTCTGAGAACCGGGTCCGCCTCCGGACCGTGCGGCCAGACACACCCGCTGCACCGGGCACCTTCGACCGGCCCGCCTGAACCCCGGCGGCGGCCGGGCTTTTCATGCTCTATTATTGGGCTCGTCGGGGCGGGCAAGCCTCGATGAGTGGTTCCGGGACCTGGCGGCAGCCCGTGGTAAACGGCCGGTCGCGGCCGGCTTCGGCAGGCCGGCGGTGAATCATCTAAAGCGGCCCCCGGGGTCAAACGATACTGCCAGATAGAGGCTGTTGGTATTCCGCTCGAACGAGCGGACAGCCTGGCTTGGAGGGTCCGAGTTACGGCGAGCTCGGATCCTCTTTTTTCATGCGCGTTTCATGCGCGGGCTTCCGCCGGGGCCGGGTCGGCCGGGGCCGCGTCGCCGGGCCGGAGGTTCAGGAGGTTCAGGACGGCGGCAGGATGGCCTTGAGCATCTCGATACCCGGCTGACCGGAGCTCAGCAGGGCATTCAGCAGGGCGTTGACCGCGTTGAGGAACTCGGCCAGGTCGTTCAGCCGCCGGCCATAGATCTCGGCCTGCTGGCGTTCGGCCTCGCTGAGGGTTTCGAGCTCCTCGGCGGCCATCTTGCGGCATCGCTCGATGGTCTCGATGATCGGTTCGACCTCCCGCCGCCGCCGCTCGCGCACGATGCACTGAAACATCTCCCAGACGTCGGTCTCCGCGGCGAAGTACTCCTTGCGGTCGCCTTTGCGGTGCTGGCGGGTGATCAGGCCCCAGTCCACCAGCTGGCGGATGTTCATGCTGGCGTTCCCGCGCGAGATCTGCAGCGCGGCCATGATGTCGTCGGTGCACAGCGGCTCGGCGGAGATGTAGAGCAGGGCGTGCAGCTCGGCCATGGTGCGGTTGATGCCCCAGTAGCCGCTGAGTTCGCCCCATCGACGGATGAACAGGGCCTTGGATCGTTCCAGTGCAGAGGGCATGGCTGATCTCCCGGGACCGCGGCCGCGTCGACGATATGGTCGTCCGTCACCTGGGGCCTCGCGACTACTGCACCGCATCGGAGGCATGGTTGTCGCGGGCATCTGAACTTTCAGATCAATCTGAAACTATTTTAGCCCAAGACCACCCAATGCCCAAGCGGCGGCTGCGCGAGGTCCGCGGCGTTCCGCCGTTTGGACGTGGAAAGCTGCACCTTGCCGCGGTTTCCCTTGCCGGATGCCCGCCTCCGGAGCAAGGGGTTCATCGTTTCCGGTTTTCCCGGCGTCCTGGAATCCCAGTTCCCTGAACGGCGGTTGGGGTTTGGCGCTTACGGCAATCCGATCTGCCTGCGTAGCTGACTTTGAGCGGCGCCCGGCCATTGCGGACGTCTGCGATGGATCGCCGGCCGAAGGCCCGCCCCGGTCTTCATCCTTCGCCGCCGGGTGTGAGACGGGAATGCAGCTGGTTTGAAAGGAGTCGCGTGCCCGTTTCCCGTTCGTGGAATCGTCAATCGCGACGCCCATGTCGCCACAAGTTTGGCATTCTCCCGCAAGGTCAGGGGTGCGATCGTTCCGAAGGCGTCGAGCCCTGAAGGGGCGGAGGTGTGTAGCCAGGGGCGTGAGCCCCTGGAATCGGAGCCTGTGGAATCGTCGGTCCTCACCCCTCACGCCCCCTTTTTTGCGTGTGACGTTCACCTTGCGGTGAGGCGTTCACCTTGCGCGATACCGGCAGACCGCGGTGGAAGGCGATCATGGCCATAAAATCAGTGATGCCCCCTTGGTGGTGGCTTTAGTAGTACGTGCATGCGGTAAGCAGAGCTGTGGGATTGCCCAGGGGAGGGCCGGCAGGGGTGGGTGACGGTCTTGCCCCGCTCAGCGCAGGCGCTCGAGGACGATCATGGTCATGTCGTCGCGGGGCTGCAGGCTGCCCTCGGACTGCTCGACCTCCAGCGTGACGGCCCGCAGAAAATCATGCAGCGGCAGGGCGGCGATCTCCTGCAGACGCCGGCTGAACCGCGAGGCCGCCTCGGCGGGCGACTCCCGGCTCAGCAGCACGTCCTCCAGGCCGTCGCTGTAGATGATGAACTTCGCGCCGGGCTCCAGCAGCAGCCGGTTGCTGGGAAACTCCTCCCCCGGAAAGATGCCCAGCAGCCCGCCGGTCGTGCGGGCCTCCCGGCAGGAACCGTCCGGGCCGACGTGAATCGGGTGCGGGTGCCCGCCCCTGGAAAAGACCAGTTCGTGCGTCGCGGCATCCACCAGCGCGTAGCAGGCAGTCACGAACTGGCAGTTGGGCAGCTGCTGGTCGGAGAGCTGGGCGTTCAGCGCCGCCAGCACCTCATGCGGGGGAACCAGCACGTAGTGGTCGCCCACGATCCGCTTGCCCGTCACCGCCTGCTTGATGAACATGGTCAGCAGGCCCGCCGCCACCCCGTGGCCCACCGCATCCGCCAGGTACACGCCGATCCGCGATTCGTCCAGCCGCTGCACGTCGTAGACGTCGCCGGAAACCCACGACGCCGGCCGGTACAGGGCCGCGAAACGCAGGTCGCCGATTTCCGGAAAGGCCTTGGGCAGGAAGTCCCGCTGCAGCCGGCTGGCCAGACGCAGCTCCTGATCGACCTCCACGAACTGCTGGTTGAGCTTCTTGCCCAGCCGCTGCATGCCGGCGACCTGCTGCTCCATCTCCGCCAGCCGCGGGCGGTACTCCCGGATCGTCGCCAGCCGCCCCCAGAGCTCGTCGGCGCTCACATCCGCCGCGACGGTCACGAAGGCGTCCCGCGCGCC
>CALLOB010000032.1 GCA_938005315.1 uncultured Phycisphaerae bacterium | reverse complement strand
CCACAGCTCGCCGCCGACGGCCGGTGCGGCGTCCTGCTGGCGAACGAACTGGGCGGGCTGATAGGCCGTCTGGCTCATGCTGGCCGGCTTCATGCTCTGCGGATGTTTCAGATCCGCGGCGATTGCGTCAGATCCGCGACGACCGCCCCATGCCCGGGCGCCGGCGTGCTGACTTCGTTACGTATTTCACGAGGATCATAGGAGCCTAGCCCGAAGGCGACAAGACGCCTTCAACGATCAGTGGCCAGGGTCGCCGGCGGATTTCCGGCAGGCAAGAGGCCGACGCCCCCCGGAAGGTGATCCGATCGCCACGTCCAGGGAAGGGCGCAGGAGGCCACCCGCAGCCCGCGGCTGACCCTCACATGGTCGATCGCCAGCAGCGGGCAGGGCACCGGCCAGGTGGCGTGGTGGCCCCGTCCGGCGGTCGCGAATGCGCAGTCGAAGCCCGCCGACAGCCCGGCCAGCCCGGCGACGGCGGCCAGCACGACGACGGAGGTCGCGTACCAGAGCGTCGAGGCGGGCACGAAGCCGTCGCGCACCGTCAGCCGCCCGAGCATGCCGGCGGTCCACAGGACCGCCGGGGCGGCGGCAGGACCGGCCGGCCGGATCCACGCTTTTCGCCGTGGCGGCGGTTGTGGCATGCGGTGCTCCGGTGGCGCCGGCTCCCGCGCCCCCGGCCCGGTCAGTCGGCGCCCAGGAGGTGCTCGATCACCAGGCGTTCCAGGCCCTCGTAGTCGCGGGCCTTGATGCACTGGCTCTCGGCCTTGCGGTCGAAGGTGCGGACCTTGTGGACCATCAGCTCGAAGAAGCGCTTGCTGTTGGCCAGGTGGGCGGTTTCCTTCTCCTGCTTCTGGGTGCGGAAGGTCTTGACGTCCAGCCCGACGTACTCGCCGTTCCAGCCGTAACCGGCCTCGTCGAGCACGCGGACCTGGTTGAAGGCCTCGCGCAGGTTGACGGCCCCGAAGTTGCGGTCCTCGTCGAACTTCAGGCCGTTCTGGTCGTTGAGGTGCACGCTCCAGAGCTTCTTGTGGAACAGGGCGAAGGCCATCTCATCGGAGGGGTCCAGCCCCGCGAGCTTGGCGTGGGCGGTCTCGATCAGCCCGCCGACGCGCGACGGGTCGTCCGAGAGGTAGGCGATGGCGATGGCGTGGCCGATGGTCGGCAGGTAGGCGTGATCCATCGGCTCGTTGGGCTTGGGCTCGATCATGATGCGGATGTCGGGGTGGTGGGCCAGCATCCGGTTGATGGCCGTCAGCAGGTGGTCGTGGGCGAGGCGGGCGTTCTTGGCCTCGCGGATGTAAGTGCCCTCGCGGGCCAGCCACAGGACGATGTTCTTCGTGCCCAGGGCCGCGGCGATATCGATGGCCAGCAGGGAGCGCTCGATCGCGTACCTGCGGCAGGCCGGGTCGTTGGACGTGTAGGCCCCGTCGATGGTGCGGGGGCTCTCCCACAGCCGCGGGGCCACGAACTCCGGCTCCAGGCCCTCGCTCTTGAGGATCCTGCCGAGTTTGGCCGCCTGAGCCACCGCCGCTTTCGCCGAGATCCGGTCCAGATCCGGCACGGCGTCGTCGTCATGGAACTGCACGCCGGTGAAGCCCAGCTTGCGGTAGACCTTCAGCTTGCGGGCGAAGGCCACCGGCTTGCGCACCGGCGGGCCGAAGGGATCCGCCCCCTCGCTGATGTTCCACGGTCCGAACGAGAAACGGTACTTGCCGCCGACGGGCTTGTCGCCCTGCTTGTTCGCGATCCTGGCCACTTCTGGTGTTCCTTTCCTGGTCAAGTGGGTCTGACGCCCGCGGCCGCCGGGCGAAGACAAGAGACCCGCCCCCGCGGCCGCATCCCGGGGCGCGTTCGGCGGTGAGGTTAGCCGGTCAGCCGCCCTGCGACAAGGCCGCCAGGAAACGGTGCAGTTCCAGCGCGATCCGCGGGCCGGCGCTGAGCCACTCCGTCCCCCCCACCGGGCGGATCTGCCGCCGGCCGACGGCCTTCAGCGGCCCCACCGCCGCCCAGGAGGCGTAGACGCCCTCCATGACCTCCGGGGTGGGGGTGTCGCGGAACTCCAGGATCACGTCGGGGTCCAGGACCAGCAGCTTTTCCAGCGGAATCTCGCCGTGGCTGGACTTCAGCAGCTCGCGTGCGGCGTTGCGGTGCCCGGCCATGTCGACCAGGGCGTCCAGGAACAGCCCCGGCCCGGCCACAAACACCGGCTGTGGCGGAACCGGCATCTCGCCGAGCACCACCAGGGCCCGTCGCGGCGGACGACCGGCCTGCTCAACCCAGCGTCGCAGGCCGGCGATGTCATTGCGGATGGCCTCCACCAGGCGTGCGGCCGTCAGCGGACGGTCGCACAGCCGGCCCAGCCGGTCGATCGAGTCGTAGATGCTCTCCAGCGATTCATGCGGCAGGGCCTCGCAGCGCAGATCCAGCCGCCGAAGGCTCTCCGCCAGAGGCCCGCTGTTGGCCGTGACCAGCACCAGATCCGGCGCCAGGCCGCGGATGCGGGCGAGGTTGGCGTCCTCCATCGCCCCGACCTCGGGGACGTGCCCGATGCCGGGAATGTGCCGACAGTATGGCGTCCTTCCGGCGAGCCGGTCGGCCAGCCCCAGCGCGCAGACCGTCTCCGTGATGCTCGGAGCCAGCGAGATGATCCGTGCCGGCCCGTTGGCCCGCTCGGCCGGGTCCACGACCGGACCGGCGACGTAGTCCCGCGGCGGTGGCGGGAGAATGACTCCGGGCGGCGGATCGGTCGTGACCGGTGCGGCCGGCGGCCGCGGACGCAGCACATGGCTGCGGGCCCGCAGACCCGCGGCCGCGGCCACGATCAGCGCGGCCACCAGGATCAGCAGTGCGGTACGTCTGGCCAAGGCGGATTCATCCCCCGGTGCGGCGATCACGGCTTCCGACCGGGCATCCTGCCGGCCGACGCCCGCGATCTTGCTGCAAGACGGATCACGACCGGCATTGTCCGGCGCCGCGGGAGCCGGTCAAGCCGGGAAGGGGGATGGCGCCCGGCGCGGCACTGTGACACTTCCTGCGGCCACGAATCGCCCCGGCGGGCCGTGACGGAGGGCCCCGCTCTGTCGGGGCCGCATGAAAAGGATGCAGGAGGGCCGCAGCTGAGGACGTGACGCAGCGCGTCCGTCCGCCATGGCCCGCCCAGTCCGGGGCACAGACGACCGGGCCCAGGCTGTCACGCACCCGCCCGTCGCCCGGTCCGGCGGCTCGGGGCCATCGCGCCGCCGGCGGAGTGAATCAGCGCGGGCCGGCCTGCGCGGCATGGCGCAGCAGCGCCCAGCAGTTGATAGCCGTTTCCCAGGGGCGGTAGCGCGTACCGGCGGGCACGGCTCCCTCATAGTACTCGACCCACGAGCCGGTATCGTCGATCAGGCCGCAGAGCAGCTCGGCCACGCGCGAGGCCTCGGGATGCCCGCAACGATTCATGGCCGCAAGGATCACGCCCAGCTCGTAGCCCGGCAGCCGCCCGGAGGGGTAGTCCAGAGTGCCGTCGGCGCGGCGAAAGGCCTGAAGCGCGGCCTGGAGCTGCGCATGTTCGGCCGGTCCGGGAACCGCCCGGTCATCGAGGAACAGCGGGGTCAGCGCCACCGACGGCAGATAGTGCCTGGCGGGCGGAAACGGATCAGGCCGGTGCCGCAGGAAACACATCGGGCAGCAGTAGCGGCCGTCCGGAGCCGCTTCCAGCCATCCGAAGAAAGCACATCCCTCCTGACCGGCCTGGCAGACGCCGTGGCGGAACCGCTCCCGGCGCAGCCCCGCGGTCCGGGCAGGGTTGTTGACCATCAGGCGCCCGTCGACCACGAAGTTGCCCTCAAAGGCGGCCTGGACCCGGCGGCACAGGTCGCGGGCGGCATCGGCCCGGGCGGCGTCCCAGAGCCCCTGGCTCTGGGCCCAGTCGGCCAGCCGCAGCCCGCCGGTGAAAAAGACCCACGTGGCCTCGGCACAGCCGTCGTCGAGTACCGAGCGCGGCACGATGCCGCCGGCGATATAGGTTTCATCGCCGTTGAAGGGAAGCATGTCGCCCGCCAGGTGCCGCTGCTGGGCCTGGAAGGCCCATTCCAGCATCGGGGCGATCTCACGCAGAAAAGCGTGGTCGTCGGAGGCCTGCAGATACTCGAAAGCCTGGAGAATCAGATAGCCGGTGACCTGCACCTCGTCGTTTTCATGAACGTGGAAGGCCGGGCAGTCGTCGATGCTCTGGGCCTGGTGGAGGGTTCCGGTGCGTTGCCAGACCCGGTGATAAAACTCCAGATTGCGTCGTGACCGGCGGATCAGGCCCAGTTCATTCAGCGCCCGGGCGACCCCGAACTGGTCGAAGACGTAGGCCAGGCAGTAGTTGTGGCCGGCCAGCACGCCGCCTTCCGCGGCCTGCTGGGTGATGATGTTCACGGCTGCATCCTCGGCGACGGTGGCCGGCGATCGGCCGGCGATGTCCGCGGCCGGCGGCACACGCAGGCCGGCCAGCTCGTCGCGCCACCACCTCAGCGTGCGCTGAAGCATGGCCTGCGGACCGGCTGCCAGGGCCTCCTCGGTCTGGACCATGCACTCGGGGTATTCCGGCCCGCCGACGGCGAAGATCGTCGCCCGGCCCGGGGCCACTTCGATCCGCGCCGGCTGCCCGGCGACCGGCCCGACCATGCCGGCGGCACCCTCGGCGAGGATGTGTACCAGCATCGGTCTGCGGGTGCGGAAACGGTAACCGTACACCGGGCTGCCGGCCGGATGCGTGTAGAGCATGGCGGATCGCTCCGGGTAGCGGGGCGTGGTGTCCAGCATCTGGGCACCGGGAGCCGTGACGCTCAGGGCCAGCGGAACACTGGTGTCGATGATCCGGACCAGGCCGGGCAGTTCGGCATCCACGAAGTCGGTGATCGTGCCCGCATGGCGACCGGCGAGGCTCAGCCGGTGAACCCAGACGGCCGCGCCGGGCATGCGCGAGGAGACCGCCTCCAGTCCCTCCGGCCCGGTCAACTCCATCGTCGCCAGGTTCGGCGAGAAGTAGGGCGGCCCCCAGAGATACGCGACGTCCGGGCCGCGAAGATAGGCGATCATCCGTCCGTTGCCCACGGCCATGAGGCTCTGACCGGTCGGTCCGCCACACCGCCAGGCCCGCCGATGAAGCGTCGCGGCCGGCAGGTCGCCGGCGGCCTCGGCGGCGCGGGCCGACAGCCGCAGGTCGCGGATCTGCATCTCGACGTCCGGCGTGCCGGGCAGTTCCCAGCCGATGTTGAAGCCCGCCACGCGGAAGTCCGCGTCACTCGGCGACTGCTTCAGGAACCCCTCGCGTCGGGCGGCAGCCAGACCCTCATGCACGATCGGAAGCAGGTCACGGTCGATCGTGATCCACTCGCCGTCATGAGCGCTGCGCTCGCTGAAAGCCTTGCCGGGCAGGTTGAAGATGAACTTGCCGCTGGGGGGATCCAGGGCCATATGGGCCGGCGGAAAGCGATAGCGGCTGTCGTACATCTGGACACCGACCCATAGGCAATCCCCGTAACCGGGGCTTCCGATGTTGAGATTCTGGATGACGAGGTACGCGAGGAACTGCGCCGCGTGAATCGGCGAGGGAGGATCCGGCGGAGCTGCGCCGCGGGGGGCGTTCAGCCGGAAGCTGATGTGAAACGGCAGTTCCGCCAGTTCGTCCAGCACGGGCGGCGCGGTGAAGGTCTGTTCGACGAGCAGATGGGGCCAGGGCTCGTCCGGGCGGCGGGGCCGGTCGCCGTATTCGGCCGAACCCCTCAGGGCCAGAGTCAGGCCACGCTGCGGACCTTCCGGCGGTCCGAAGATGACCGCCTTGGTCTGATCGGCGAAGCGGACGGCGCCGCCGCCGATCTGCTGGGGCGCCGCCCCGGCCAGGCTGCTGCGGCTGGACCACTGCACCAGCCGCCATGCCGGCCGGCCGAGCGAGCGATCGGGCTGAAGGATGCCCCGCGGCACGTGCCGGCCGGCCGCCGGATCGAAAACCTGTACGCCGCACCGGAAGTCCGGGTCCTGGAGCAGCGACCGGGCCTGTTGCGCGGGTTGTTGAATCGGCTCCCGGCTCGGACGCGAGTCCGGAGCGACGGGGATCATCGCCCCCCAGGCCGACAACAGCAGAGCCGGCAGTGCGGACATCCTCTTCCTCCGCAAGACGCCCCGGGCCGCCGCAGCGATCAGTCACCCACGCCGATGGCGGTGGCCGCGGCGAAGTTCTCCGTGTGGGTGATGGAGATCATGATCTCCGCGATGCCCAGCGACTCGGCCACCCGCCGGCATTCGCCGCACAGGGTGACCCGGGGCCGGCCGGCGGGGTCGTTGAGGATCTCCATGTCGCGCCAGGCGATACGGCCGCGCCAGCCGGTGCCCAGCACCTTGAGGATGGCCTCCTTGGCGGCGAACCGTCCGGCCAGGCGACCGACGGCGTCGCGATACACGCGGACGTAGGCGAGCTCCGCCGGCGTCAGCAGCCGCTCGGCGAAGCGATCGCCGTGCCGCAGCCAGGCGTCGCGGATCCGGCGATTCTCGACCAGATCGGTGCCCAGGGCGATGATCCGCATGGACGGAAGGTAGCCGCCGGCGCCGGCGGCGGCAAGCCCGCGGGCAGGCGGGTCGCATGGTTATTGGCGGGACCCCGCTGCGCCGCGGTCCGGCCGCGCCGGGGGGTCCGCCGCCGGAACCTTGCCGGCCCGGATTTCATGCTACAATTCCGGCCGCGCCTGTGGTCGTCGCGCACCTGTGACGGCGACCCCGCGCAGCGGCGAAGGGCGACGGCGATGTGGCCTGAATCGAAGCTGCCCGTGGCGGTGATCGTGGCTCACCCCGACGATGAGACGCTCTGGTCGGGGGGTCACATTTTGATGCGTCCCGACCGCAGGTTCGTGATCTCCACGTTGTGCCGGGGGAGCGACCCGGACCGGGCTCCGCGTTTCCATCGCGTGCTCGAGCGGCTGCGTGCCGCCGGAACGATGGGCGACCTGGACGACGGTCCGGACCAGCGGCCGCTGGAAGACGCCGCGGTGCGCGAAGCGATCCTGTCGCTGCTGCCGGAGACGGCCTTCAGCGCGGTGATCACCCACGGTCCCCGGGGCGAGTACACGCGCCATCGCCGCCACGAGGAGGTCTCGCGGGCGGTGCGGGATCTCTGGCGGCAGGGGTTGATCCGCGCCCCGCGGCTGATGATGTTCGCCTACGAGGACGCCGGCGGGAAGCGCCTGCCCGAACCCCGACGGGACGCGCACCTGCACATGCCGCTGCCGATCGGCATCCGCCGGGAGAAACACGACATCCTCACCGGGCTTTACGGCTTCGGGCCGGACAGCTGGGAGGTGCGGGCGGCGCCTCGCGAGGAGGCATTCTGGAGCTTCGACTCGGTGGAAGCCCTGGACCGCTGGATGCGGGAGAGGGAGCAGGCGGCATGAGGATCCTGCTGCTGTACGAGTATCCGCCGGCCCCGGGCGGGCTGGCGACGCAGGGCGAGCTGCTGCACCTTGGCCTGCGGGAATGCGGAGTGGAGGTGGAGGCGGCGCATCTGCTCTCTGCGCTGGAGAAGGAGTGGCATTACCGCTGGTTCCGCCCGGACGTGGCCGTGGGGGTGGGCTACTGGGGCCACCTGCCCCATCTGGTGCTGCATCCGCAGCGGTTCGGCGTACGGGCCGTCCCGTGGCTGGTGGCCGACGGCTTCATCGCCGACTATCTGGAGGTGCTCAACAGCCTGCCGCTGATCCTGGTGACGTCCAGCTGGGTGCGCGACGTGTACGTCCGCGACGGGGTGCGATCGGAGCTGTTCGAGGTGCTGCCGGTCGGATGCGACACCGACGCCTTCCGCCCCATGCCGCCCGACGATCCGCGGGTGGCCGCGGCCCGCCAGGCCGTGGGCGTGGCTCCGGATGAGCTGATGATCCTGACGGTCGGCGGCGACGCGGCCTCCAAGGGCGCCCGCGAGGTCATGGAGGCCCTGGCGGCGATCGACCGCGATGTTCCCCCCTGGCGCTACGTCTGCAAGACCTGGCCGCAGCCGCGCACCACGCGGCAGAACGAGATGGATCTCCAGCTTGCCCGGGAACTGGGCCTGGCCGACCGCGTGGTGTTCGCCAATGCCATCGTCTCGCGCCGCTTCATGCCCTTCCTGATCAACGCCTGCGACATCTATGCCGCGCCCTCGAGGCTGGAGGGCTTCGGCATGCCGCAGGTCGAGGCCGGGGCCTGCGGCAAGCCGGTGATCGGGCTGCGGGCGATGGCCATGCTGGACACGCTGGTGGAGGGCCGGACCGCCCTGCTGGCGGGCGTGGCCGCGGAGAATCGCGTCACCGAGGCGGTGCTGGGGCCCGAGAGCGGTTACGAGACCGAGCGACGGGTGCGGTTTCCCGCGCCGCGGGTGGCGGACTTCCGGGCCAGCGTGCCCGACGTGGCCGCGGCGCTGCGCACGCTGATGAACGATCGGGATCTTCGGGCGCGGATGGGTGCCGCCGGACGGGAGCGGGCCGTGGCACGCTACGACTATCGCGTGGTGGCCCGATCGCTGATCGACATCCTCGGCCGGCGGCTGGGAATCGGCTGACCGGGACGATGCGACGGACCCGGTCCGCCCGGCGCATATATTATCGCCGAGCGGCGACGTCGGGTCGGCTTTCCCGGAAACGGCGCCTTTCGGAAGTCAGATCATGGCCGCCGGCATGGATGCACAGATCGAGCAGGCCTGGGCCGCGGCGATCGACGTGCTGATGCACAACGCCCGCGGGCCCTGCGGCGGGCTGCCGCGCACCGCCGGCTGGGGCTATCCCGAACCCTACACCCGCGACCTGATGCTCTGCATGCCGGGCTTCGCCGTCAGCGGGCGGCCGGAGCTGCTGACCTGCGGGCGGCGGGTGCTGGAGGTGCTGGCCGATCATCAGACCCCCCACGGCCACATCCCCTCGCTGGTCCACGATCCGCACGATCTGGGGGCCAGCGACACCACGCCGCTGTTTCTGCTGGGGCTGGCCGTCTATCGCGAGGCCGGCGGTCGCCGGCGCTTCCTGGCCGGGCCGGCGAGAAAGGCGATGAACTGGATGCTGCACCAGAGCCCCGACGACTCGCTGATGGTCGCCCAGCAGCCGACCAGCGACTGGCGCGACGAACAGTGGGTTCCGGGCTTCGGCCTGTACGTCAACAGCCTCTGGCACGCGGTGCTCCGGCTGTACGGACGCCGGGCCGAGGCCGATCGGCTCGCGGCGCTGATCAACGGCGCCGGGGGCCGGACTCATTGCGGAACCCGCCGCGTTCACGAGGGGCTCGCGCTGCCGGACCGGCCCGTCTACGCCCTGTGGGCTTACAAGATCTACCGCGACCCGCGCACGGACGTCCTGGGCAACAGTCTGGCGATTCTGTCGGGTCTGGCCTCGCGATCCCGGGCCGCGGCCATCCTGGACTGGATCGAGCGGGCCTGCGCGCGGATGCGGCGCACCGGCGAGCTGGCCGGCCGGCTGCCTCCCTGTCTGTTTCCGTTCATCCGGCCCGGCGAGCCCGACTGGCGTCCGCGTTACGCGGCGTACAACCGTCCCGGGGAATACCACAACGGCGGCGTCTGGCCGTTCGTGTGCGGCTTCTACGTCGCGGCGCTGGTCGCCGCCGGCCGGAAAGCGCCGGCCCGGCGAAAGCTCGACGCGTTGGCCGCGCTGGTCCGGCCGGCGATGCAGGCCGGGCTTCCCTTCGGATTCAACGAGTGGTTCCACGCCTCCACCGGCCGGCCCGGCGGTCAGGACTGGCAGAGCTGGTCGGCGGCCCTGTATCTCTACGCCGTCGCCTGCGTCCAGCGCGGCCGTGCGCTGTTCTTTCCGGTGGACCGCTCGTGATCGGGCGGTAAGGGCGATAAGGTCGCATGGTCCGTCGGCGAGGGAACGGCCCATGTGCCGTGCGAGGTTCTGGCGCGGCAGGTCGCCGAATTATCGGGCGCTCGAAAGATTCTTCCAATTCGCGCTTCGCGCTTGACCGAAACGTATATTTCCCATGTTCACAGGAGGCGGTCGCCGAGGCCTGTTCGGCCCGGTCCGCCTTCATGATCGAGGGGACGCAGCCATGTCGTCCGGCGAGAAAGGCGCGGATGCCGATCACGCGGCCGGCCCGGGCTGCCGGAGCGGACGGGAGTCGATGCCAGGGGACCGGATAGCCATACCGGCGGACGACGGAGCGATCCAGCGGGCTTTTGCGGAACTGGACGCGCGCATGGACGCGTGGCTGGCCGGCATGAACCGGGCCCACGAGGCCCTGGCGGCACTGGCCGCTCGTGCGGCGGCGTTCGGCCGGGACGAAGGCGGCGAAGCGCCCGAGCCTGCGTCGCACGCTTCGGCGGCCGGGGCGACGGCCGGGGCTCCTGAGCCGGCGGTCGTGGAGGAGACGGTGAACGCTCCTTTGACACAGGCCGCCGATCGGGCGCCGATCGAAAAGATCGTGCCGCCGACGCCTGCCCGAACCGATTCGCAGGCGGTCGAAGATATGGTGGATCCGCCCGTCGTCGCGGCGACGGCGGCGGTACCGGCCGGAGTCCCACGGAAGTCCCGGCCCGCGGCCACGGCCGATACGTCCGCTCCGGCGAGGCCGGCGGAGAAGGTCGCGGAGCCGGCCGCCGAGCGACGGGTCCCGGTCGCCGGAAACGACGAGGCCCTGCTGGCTTCGGTGGATCCCGAGGTGGCCAAGGCCATTCGTGTGCGCCGCCGGCTGAACCCCAACGGAAAGAGCGTGGCCGAGCTGCTGGCCGAGTATCAGGCCAACCCGCCGGCTCCGAAAACCGAGGAACCCAGAAAGAAGTCGTCATGGTGGAAACGGGGATGAAGGTGATGGCCGCCAGGAATCACGCGGAAAGCTTGCAGGATCCACAGCAGGGTTTCGACATTCGCGAACTGGAGGACCTCGGCCACCGGCTAGTGGCCTCGATGGAGTCGTTGCGCGAGCTGCTGGACGCCCGTGCGGCCGCCCTGGAGGCCTGCCGGACGTCGTTGCAGGAGCATTATGACCGGCTCGGCGAGGAGCAGGAGCGTCTCGAGGCCCGGCAGGGCGAGCTGTGCGCGCAGTTCGAACAGCGCGAGGAGGATCTCAGGCAGCGCGAGGACGACTGTGCCCGCCGGGTTCAGGAAGTGACCGAAGCCGAGACCGCCCTGGCCGCCGGACGGCGGGAGTTCGAGGCGCTCAGGGAGCAGATCGAACAGCAGCGGCGACAGATCGAGCAGCAGCAGGCGGCGCTGAAGGACCGCGAGAAGGCCATTCGCGAGCAGGAAGCGCTGCTCGGGCAGCAGCAGGACGAACTGCGGACCCGCACCCAGGCCCTGGCCGCGGAGCGCGAGGTTCTGCAGGCCCGCGAGAAAGAACTGTCGAACGCATCGGCGGCGTTCGAGAAGGAAAAAGCCGATTGGGAGTCCAAGCGCGGCCGGCTTTCGACGGCCGAGCAGGACCTCGGCCGGCAGCAGGCCGAGCTGCAGAAGCAGCTGGACGCCCTCGCCGAGGAGCGCACCCGGCTGGGCGATCGTACCAGGGAACTGGAGGCCCGCGAATCCGAGCTGCGCGAGCTGGCCGAGGGGCTGCAGCTCAAACGGCAGCAGCTCGACCGGGAGCACGAGGAACTGGCGGGCGTCAAGAGCCAGTGGACCGCGCGGATGGCCGAGGTCGAGGCGGCGCAGAAGAGCATCTCGGCCCTGCAGACCCAGCTCGAACAGGAGTTGAACCGCGTCGCGGCCCGCGAGGACGAGCTGAAGGTGCACTATGGCTCGCCTTCGGCCGGCCCGCCGGCCTCGAAGGGTCTGCCCAGCGCGGCGGACCTGAACGCCCGCGAGGCGGTGGAACGTTTCCAGAAACTCTGCCGCGACGCGCGTCGCAAGGCCATCGGATCCTGAGGGATGCCGATCGCCGAGGGGGTATGGGACCATGCCGATCAGCCTGTTTCGTCGAAAGACCGAAGAACCTTCGCGGTCGCCGGCCGCCGCGCCGCGCCGCCGCCCGACGCCCCGGCCGCAGGTGCCCGAATCGTATGAACCTGCCGAGCCGGTGGTCCTGACCGACGATCCGCTGCGGCTTTTCCTGGAGCAGGGGCGTTACGGCATTGTGCTGGCTCACCGCGAGGCCTGGGCCGCCCAGCCGGGCATCGAGGAGGTCTGCCGGGCCGCCACCGCCGCGATCGACGAACGCTTCGCGCTGGTGCCGGAGGGTTTCGCCTCCCTGCCGCAGACCGTGGACGACCATCCGGGTTGCCCCGAAACCGACGTGGAAGTGCAGTCCTTCCTCCTGGCCCTGGACCCGGTGACCCAGGCGGAGTTCCAGCTTTTCGTGGACGCCGGTGGCTATCAGAACCTCGATCTGTGGCCGGAGGACATCTGGCCGCACATCATCGACTTCAAGGATCTCACCGGCCGGCCGGGCCCGCGCTACTGGCGCGAGGGGCGCCACGACCGGCGTCTTGCGGATCACCCCGTGGTCGGAGTGTGCTTCTACGAGGCCCAGGCCTACGTGCGCTGGGCCGGGTTCCGTCTGCCGGACGAGGCCGAGTGGCAGATGGCCGCCAGCTGGCGCATCCGCAGCTCGGCCAACACGCTGCGACGCTATCCCTGGGGCGACGCGCTGGACACCGGCAAGTGCAACATCTGGGCCTCCGGCGTGGGGCGGACCGTGCCGGTCACGGCCTACGAAAGCGGGGCCGCGCCCAACGGCGTGCGGCAGCTGATCGGAAACGTCTGGGAGTGGACCGCCTCGGACTTCTCGGTCGTCGATGCCGAGGGCAACCCCGTGGTCGGCGACATGCTGATGAAGAGCATCCGCGGGGGGGCGTTCGACACCTACTTCCCCGCGCAGGCCACCAGCTGTTTCCGTACCGGGCTGGCGGCGCTGGCCCGGACGCACAACGTGGGATTCCGCGCCGCCATGGATCTCGGCGGACGGTGAGCCGGCCGCGGGGCGCCCCGCGGCGGGAGGGAATCGATCGTGTCAGAAACCTACGCGACCGTACCGCAGGCCAGGATCGGCGTGGCCGTTAACTGCATGATCTGCGGCACGCCCAACGGGCCCGACGCGCCCCAGTGCCGTCAGTGCCTGGCGCCGATGGCCCTGGTGCATGACGCCGGCGCCCAGGAGGCCCCCCCGGCGCTGGTCAGCATCATCGGCGAAAGCAACGTGGGCAAGACCGTTTACCTGGGCTTCCTGCTGGACATGCTCAGCCAGCGGGCCGGCGATTTCGAGGCCATCCCCAGGGGCGCCTATTCGATCGACCTTCAGCAGACGGTCATCAGCCACATGGCCGCGCGGGCCTTTCCGCCCAAGACGCCCATGGAGGCCGACCGCTGGCTGTGGGCCTACTACCAGGTGCACCAGCGTTCGGCCGACCGCTGGGTAGA
This sequence comes from uncultured Phycisphaerae bacterium, assembly GCA_938005315.1. Classification (GTDB taxonomy): domain Bacteria; phylum Planctomycetota; class Phycisphaerae; order UBA1845; family PWPN01; genus CALLOB01. The sequence continues at coordinate 39,915 of CALLOB010000032.1, read as the reverse complement.
CCTGGTGATGCCCGACATGGCCGGGGAGTCCCTGGCCGCGGAAGTGGCCTCGCCCAGGACCTTCCGGGTGATCCGCGACCTGCTGACCCGTTCGGCCGGCTCGCTGCTGCTGATCGACGCCGCCCTGGCGGCCAACGGATCGCCCCAGCCGGACTTCTTCGGCATGAAGATGCTCAGCTACATCGACTCCATGCGCGGCGCCCGCCGCGACCAGCGGATCGACACCCCCACGGCGGTGGTGCTCTGCAAGGCCGACCACTGCCCGGAGGCCTTCGACGATCCGCGGCGGTTCGCCGAGGCCAACCTCAACCGCCTCTGGAACCTGTGCCTCAGCCGGTTCTCCAACGTGGAGTTCTTCGCCGCCAGTGTCGTCGGGTCGCTGGCCTACGGGACCTCGGCCCGGCAGGAATTCGTCAGTCTGATCCCGCTGCATACCGCCCTGCGCGGCATCCTGGAGCCCTTCCAATGGATCATCGATCAGGTCTAGCATCGCCGGGCGCCGCGGACCCCGGCGGCCTGGTCGAGGCCGACCAGGCCATCTTCACCTCGATGCGCTCCTCCATGGGCGAGGGCTATCGCCTGGTGGCCATGAGCCCGGGAGTCTGCGCCGAGGAACGGACCGAACTCACCCGCCGTTCGCCCTCGCACGACAGCCTGTGCCTGCCGGCCGAGGAGGCCGTCGGGCTGCTGAGCTACCGGCTGGCCAGCGGACGGCGATGCGTGGCCTACTGCTGCCATGCCGGGCGCGAACACACCGCCCGCGGCGGCTGGCGGGTCTACACGCATATCGCCCTGCTGGACGCCGAGGCGTTCGCCCGCTTCGACAACGACCCGGTTCGCGTGCATGCCGCGATCGGCGAGGCCGTGGGCGAGCCCATGCTCAAGTGCTCGCCCTGCCTGGAACGACTGGTGCTTGCCACCGACGGACCACCCGGGGCCACTCCGGTGACCGGCAGGATCGCCGCCGACGTGGCCGCCGAGGCCGAAAACCTCTGCCGGCTCGCGGAGTTCCTGCTCTCGGGCCAGGCGGTCGTGACTCACGGCGGGACTTCTCCCCTGGAAACGTTGTCGGCCGTGATGATGGCCCTGCCCGCCCCCGTCCGCCGCCGACTGGAGGTGTCCGTCGGGCTGCGCTACTCCCCGTCACGCCCCCTGCAGCTGGTCTGGCTGGAGGGGGATCCGACTGACGCCCGCCGCGCGCTGCAGGGCCGGGACACCCCGTGGCTGGACTGGACCGGGCGCGACGCCGGCCGGGCCCCTGTCGGTCCGTGGTTCGACCTGGTCCGCCGGCGCTGGTGCCAGGGACGGTTCGAGGAGTTGTATCGGCTGTCTTCGGAGCTCCAGGCCGAGGCCTGTGACGAGCACTTGAACCGCGTCGCCACGATCTGCCACGACATGGACGGGATCGTCGAGGCCGGCCAGGCCGACCTTGAGCGGCTCGTGGACAAGTACGGGCGTTATCAACCGGTGGATGAAGTCGAATCGCGGCTGGTCGGGCAGCTGGTCTCGGCGGCCGTGCGCCGATCCGCGACGCTGCGGCAGGCCGTCGGCGAGGCCGTCCGGACGGCGGCGGCCCCGGCCTGACCGGGCTGGTCGTTTCGACGCCCGACCCGCTCGTGATCGGTGCGGCCTGTGGGACATACTGCCCGCCGCATCGGCCCGTACCGTGGCGGCGGGCTTGCATTTCGCCGCTGCGGGCCTTACACAAGCCCGTGGTTTCCGCAGGCGGCCGAGGCGCGGAGCCCGCCGCCGGCCCCGCCCCTCCGGCGGTCGGCCCGGTTCATCGGAAAGCAGACTTTGACTACGCAGAATCGCCAAGCTGGCGGGGCCGGGTGGACGGTGGCCTGCCGCGACGAGCATCTCGGACAGGTGGGGGCGGCGGATATCTGGTCGGCGATGCGGGCCGTGGGCGTGCGCGCCGTGGAGGCCGTGGTCGATTTCGACCGGAGCTGCCCGGGGCTGTTCAGGCCCGACGGCCGGTACTCCATCGCCCAGATGCACGAACTGCTGGTCCTGCAGGAGGACCTGCGGCGGCACGACCTGCGGATTTCGGCCTTCTGCCTGCTCAACCGCTTCGACGAGCGGCTCGAGGAGGAGATCGAGTTCGTCTCCGACGTGGTGCACGCCGCGGTGCTGCTGGGCGTGCCGGCGATCCGGGTGGACTTCCTGCCCCATCGACTGCGCGATCGCCAGGATGAATTCCTGCCGCTGGCGATCGATGCCGGCCGGCGCCTGGCGAAGGCCATCGGCAACATGCCGGTGCGGCTGGGGGTCGAAAACCACGTCACCACCACCAACCGTGCCGACTTTCTGCGGGCCTTCTTCGACGGCGTGGCTTCGGACCGCATCGGACTGACCCTGGACGCCGCCAACTTCTACTGGTTCGGGCACCCGCTGTCGGAGGTCTACCGCCTGTGCGAGGAATTCGCCGGCCGGGTCTGCCATACCCACTGCAAGAGCATCGCCTATCCCCCGGACCGGCGGGAATCGCAGCGTCCGATGGGCTGGGAGTATGCCCGACACGCCTGCCCGGTCGATGAGGGCGACATCGACTTCCGCCGGATCGCCGACCTGCTTCGCCGGGCCGGTTACGCCGGCGACCTGTGCCTGGAAAACGAGTGCCTGGCCCGCTTTCCGGCGGATCAGCGCCTGGATGTCCTCCGCCGGGAGATCGCCTTTCTGGAACGGTTGGCCGCCTGCTGAGGCGGGAGGGCTGCGTCGGTGAGTCATGCCCGGGAGCTGGCGTTTGCGGCCCAGGTGGTGGCCCGGGCCTGCGCTCTGTGCCGCGCGGTGCAGGCGTCGATGGTGCCCCGCGACAGCCTCGCCAAGGCCGACCGCTCGCCGGTGACGGTGGCCGACTTCGCGGTGCAGGCGGTCATCAGCCATGCCCTGGCCGAGGCCTTCCCGCAGGACGGACTGGTCGGCGAGGAACACAGCGAGGACCTGCGCGCCGACGACCGCATCCGGTCGCAGGTCGTCCAGGTCGTACGCACGGTCGAGCCGGGCCTGGGGGAAACCGAGGTCCTGGCGGCCATCGACCGCGGAGGCCATCCCGGCGGGCCGACGGGGCGATTCTGGACGCTCGACCCGATCGACGGCACCAAGGGCTTCCTGCAGCGGCGGCAGTATGCGGTGGCCCTGGCCCTGATCGAGGACGGCGTGCCGGTGGTCGGCGCGCTGGGCTGCCCGGACCTTCCGGTGGAACAGGGCGCAGCCGCCGGCCCGCCCGGCTGCCTGTTCACCGCCGCCCGCGGGACCGGGGCCTTCATGCAGGTGCTCGACGGCGGCCAGACCCGCATCCGCACCGCCGACGTGGGCGATCCGTCGCTGGCCTCATTCTGCGAGTCGGTCGAATCCGGCCACTCGGCCCACGGCCGCGCCGCCCGCATCGCCGCCCTGCTGGGCGTGACTGCGCCGCCATGTCGCATCGACAGCCAGTGCAAGTACGCGGTCGTGGCCCGGGGCGACGCGTCGATCTATCTGCGGCTGCCGACGCGCGATGACTACCAGGAGAAGATTTGGGACCACGCCGCCGGCTGGATCGTGATCCGTGAGGCCGGTGGGGAGGTGACCGACGTCGCCGGCCGGCCGCTGGACTTCTCGCTGGGACGAACCCTGCGGGCCAACAGGGGCGTGATCGCCACCAACGGCCGGCTGCACGAGGCCGTGCTCGCCGCCGTCCGGCAGGTGCTGGGCGACGCGGGGCATTGAGACGCGATCCGCGACCGGAACCGCACCGCGCGGCGCCGGTCTCCTTCATCCCCGCTCCCGGACCCGGCGGCACGAAATCGCCGGTCATCCCCGGCCTTACCCCGCTCGACTTCATCGTGCACAGGCCCGGTTCAGCGCCACCGCCGCCGGGTCGCCTGCAGACCCAGAAGGCCCAGAAGACTCAGGGCGAGCGACTCGGCCAGGGTGCCGCCGCAGATCGGCGGTGCGACCGGCGGCGAAGCCCCGGCGTCCGGGGGCTGGTCGCGGCCGGCGTCCGAGTCGCCGCCGGGCGGGGGGTTGTTGCCGTCGGAGGGCGGGGGGTTGTTCCCGTCCGCCGGCGGAGGACTGTTGTCGCCGCCGGCCGGCGGTACGTCCTGATCACCTGCCGGCGGCGGTGTCAGGTCGCCGCCCGGAGGCGGGTTCTGGTTTCCGGCGGGCGGCTGAAACATCGGGTCGCAGGCGTCGCCCAGGCCGTCGCGGTCCGCATCCTTCTGGTCGGGGTTGGCGACGGCCGGGCAGTTGTCGCAGGCGTCGCCGATGCCGTCGCGATCGGCGTCCTTCTGGTCGGGATTGGCAACCGCCGGGCAGTTGTCACAGGCGTTGCCGACACCATCACGGTCGGTATCGAGCTGGGAGGCGTTGCCCCGGAACCTGCAGTTGTCGCAGGCATCACCGACGCCGTCGCGGTCGGCGTCCTTCTGGTCGGGGTTGGCGGCGCCGGGGCAGTTGTCGCAGGCGTCGCCGAATCCGTCCTGGTCCCCGTCGGCCTGGAGCGGGTCGGGGTGGTTGGGACAGATGTCGAAGGCGTCCAGCACGGTGTCGCCGTCGGTGTCCGGCGGCGGCGTGCCCTTGCCGACCATCAGGTAGACGTGGACCGCGGCTTCGGGCGGGTCGGCCAGCGGGGCCGTGATTCGCAGGGGCACATGGTAGAGCCCGGCGGCCAGGTTGCGGGTGTCATAGGAGACGGTGATGGTGTCTTCCTCGCCGGTGGAGCTCCCGGCGGTCGGCGATAGGCTGACCCAGGGCAGGGCCGGAGCGGTGATGGTGTAGTTCAACACGCCCAGGCCGGAGTTGCGGACGGTGAAAGTCTGGGAGTCGGGAGTCAATCCCTGCCAGGCGACCGTGGGGTTGAGCATCGGCGGCGTCGCGGCGATCTCGGGGCCGCGGACCTTCAGCCGCACGGTGACGATCAGCGGGCTGTTGCCGGCCAGGGGGGCGTCGAGTCGGATCCGGGCGGTGTAACGCCCGGGGTCCAGGGACGCGGTGGCGAAGCTGACGGTCAGGGGCACCGGTTGGGCAGGCAGGGCGGTGCCGGCGTCGGGACCGACGGTGAGCCAGTCGGCATCGTCACTCACGGTGAAGGGCACCGGCCCGTGGCCGAGGTTGGTCAACACAAACGTCCTCGGCTCGGCGTCGGTTTCCATGTCCGTGGAATGGATGATCTCGCTGACGTCGGTGGCCATGGCGGGCGGCACGACGGTGAGGCTGACCGGCACGGTCCGGGGCGAATTTTCGGCACTATCTGAGGATATCGTGATCGTGCCGGCGTACGCCCCGGGGTTCAGCCCGGCCGTCTGGTAGGTCACGTCCAGATCGACGGTGTCTCCCGGGTTCAGGTTGAAGCCTGGCGGATCGATGCCCAGCCACGGCGGCTGGTTCGAGATGGTGCATCTCAGCAGGCCGCCACCGGTGTTCCTGACGGCGAGCGTCTCCGGCGGGGCGTCGGTGTACCAGTCCGCGGCGGGGCTGAGCACCGCCGGTGCGGGGGTGATCTCGGGCCCCTTGATCCGCACGGTGACCGTCGCCGGGTCGGAGTCCCCGCCGTCCGGCGGCGTGCCGCCGTCATCGACCTTGAAGGTGAAGGTGTCGGTGCCGAAGAAGACGTCGCTGGTCTGGGAATAGATCACCCGCCGGCCGTTGGCCGCCAGGACGTGGTTGGGCGAGGAGATGACCTGCATGGTCGCCGCGTCGGTGAGCGTGCCGTGGGCCGGAAGGGTGAGGACCGTCGCGGTCAGCATGCCGGGCGGGTTCGGTAACCCGTCATCGACGGCCTGCAGCTCGATGTTCAGCGGGGGATCCCACAGCAGCATCTGCACGGCGGAGTCCATCGCCACCGGCTTGCCGCCGGCGCAGTCGAAGATGCGGAAGTCATCGACGTACCAGGAACCGGCTTCCCCGCAGAAGTCCCTTCCGAAGTTGAACCTCACGCGGACGACGTCGCCGGGACCGGCCAGGCCGGTCAGATCGACCAGCGACTCGCCCCAGCCGCCCATGATGCCGCTCCAGGCGGGCTGTCCGCGGAGGGGGTTGGTGTTGGAACTCGAGATCAGGGCCGGGGTGTTGTAGCTGTTGTGCCGGATGCGGCCGGCGGGGATCAGGGTCCAGTTACCGTTGTTGACCTTGAGACTGAGGTTGCCGCCGTCCCAGCCCAGCTCGCTGGCGAAGTAGTGAGTGAACAGCACCCCAGGTTCCCGGGAGTCGGCCGGGACGGTGAATGCCGGGCTGGTCAGCTGCAGCAGGCCGGTCTGGTTGGTCGAGCCGCTGCACTCGACTTCCGGCGTCCTGCAGGCCCAGGCGGTGCCCGTTCGTCCGGACGGCAGCGTGTCGGTCAGGACCCAGCCCGCGGTCTGCTGCCAGCCCGGCGCGCCGGATTCCATGTCGTCCAGGAACAACCTCCTGTATCCCGGGCAGGTGATCGCCGGTTGAGCGTCCATGCCCGCGCCGCACCGGCCGGCCCGGTCCATTTCCACCGCCTTCAGGGCTTTTTCGACCTGTTCGGCGTCAGCGGCGGTGAACGTCGAGCCGGACGGCCCCCCGGTGCGCGGATCGGGCGGAACCTGGCCGATGAGGTCCTGGGCGGCCCGGTTCAGGGCAGTGTACGCCGCCTTGAAGTCGGTGGTTTCCGTGAAATAGACGGTCAGGGCCCGATACCACACCGCGCCGGCCTTGATCGGGCCGATGCCGGTGACGGTCTGGCCGTTGAACGTCTTGCCGTCAGTCATGATGGCGAAGGCGTGGTTGGGGATGCCGCTGCCGGAATGCACGCCGCCGTTGTCAGAGAAGCTGCAGGTCTGCAGCGGGCTGTTGGCCCGGTCGGGGTCGCCGAAACAGGTCGGGTCCCACATGTCGCGGCTGGCCCCGACCAGACCGCCGGCGCTGATGTTCTCGCCCAAGAGCCAGCGGACGCCGTCAGCCGATCCGGTTGCGCCGCTGCAGCGGCTGCGCGGGTTGTTGGGGGCGTCGGTCCCCGGGCCGGTGGGATGGGTCGGCCAGGGCGTGCCCCCCGGCGGTCCGACAAAGGCGGCGTTGCCGTTGAACAGGTCCACCAGCTCGCCGAAGATGTCCGACATGGCCTCGTTGAGCTGGCCGGGCTGGTTCTGGTAGATCAGGTCGGCGCTGTGCTCGGTGACGCCGTGGGTCAGCTCGTGGGCCATGACGTCGTCGGAGACCATGTTCGCGCAGAAGACCATCTCCTGCCCGTCCCAGAAGGCGTTGGGGCAGAAGCCGGGGTAGTTCCAGTTGGCCACCACCACCAGGGCCATGCCCGCGCCGTCGATGCCGTCGCGTCCGAAGGCCCGGTAGTAGTAGTCGTAGACGTCCCCGGCGTAGTCGTAGGCGCGGTCCACGTCGGGGTGGTATCCCGTTCCGGCAGGCTGGCCTTCGGTGCGGCGCAGCGCGCCGGGGATCGAGTCGCCTCCCTGGGCATCGTGGACGCGGCGATTGCGGGCCCGGTGAATCATGCTCCAGCGGTCGATCACGGTTGCGTCGTGGGCGTCGATGAAGAACGCCTCGCGCACGCCGGCGTTGCTGTCGCGCAGGATCACGTACCAGGCCAGGCGGGCGCCCTGCGGCGGGTCCCCGTACCAGCCCGGGTCGACGATCACCAGCTCGGACCGCTCCACCTCCGGGTTGCAGGGCTCCAGCTGCGCAGCGGCCATGGCCTGGGCGTCTGCCTCGCTGAGTTCCGGCACGGTCGAGAGCCTGTCAGGCACGGGAAAGAACGTGCCGTTGGCCGCAACCGTCGCTCCCGCGGAGTTGCTGTGCAGCTTCAGCGTGCCGCCGAATACGGGCACGCCCTGATGAATCTGCCGATAGGTCACGTGCGTCTGACCGAGTTTGTCGGTCTCAGAACGGACCTCCACGAGCTGGGCCTCCGGGGCACTGACGCCCAAGAGGGATCCGTGAGCCCGCAGGAAATCTGCCGGTTCTCCCGCGGCCGCGACGACCTGACCCCCGGCCGGCGGCGCGACCGTGACGAACGTGGCCAGGCCGGTGAGCTCCGACCGGTCGATGACCGTGACCTCCGACACCTCCTGGGCGACTGCCGGGCCGGCAAGGCCCAGCAGCAGAACCGCCAGCATCGGCCGGAACACTCGCCGTCCATGGTGTGCTGACCACGTGAACATGGCATCTTCCCTCGTGTCGGTGGAACCCTCATGGCCGCGGACGCCGGCACCGCCGTGCCGGGCATGGCACTTGATCCCCGTGATCCGGCCGCCTGCGCCGGTTGAGCCCGACGACAGGCCGGTCCGGCCCTTTCCGCATCGACGTCCGTCCCGGCGGTTCGCGGTGAGTATGAACCGCCGAACGGCGCGCCCTGAGACAGGTCCCCCGCCCGGAAGACCCCGGCCGGGAGGCTCGCGTGGTTCGCGAAGCCGTAGCGGCATTGTACCATCCGCCGCGAGGAGGTCGCAACCGGCTGGTTCGGCCTGAAACGGGGTTCTTCGGGGCCAACAGGAGAGTCCATGGACCACGGCCGTCAACTCAAACGTCGGGCTGACCGCCGGGCTGAGCCTGCTTGTGGGGTTCAGGGGACCTGGCCGGGGGTGGTGGAGGGCGCCGTGGAGGGCACCTGCCGGGCGATCATCTCCAGGGCCTGCTGCCGGTAAGGCGCGAAGCGCACGGCCTGCAGCGGGTCGCCGCCGATGGCCGAATCGAGGTGCTCGAGAGCCTCCCGTGGGTCGCCCATCGCCAGGTGACAGCGGGCGAGGATTTCGTGGACCTCCAGAAGCGGGCCGAACCGCTCGGCCAGCACCGACGCCTGCCGGGCGGCCTCGAGAGGGCGGTCCTCCAGCAGCAGGATGTAGGCGAGGTTCTTGTTGCCCTGGAAGCTGTCCGGATGGCGCAGGACCGTCTCCTGGTGCAACGTCAGGTCGTCGCGGAAGACCACCGCGTAGCTCCAGGAGGCCGGCAGCAATGCCACGGCGGCGGCCACGGCGGTCACCGCGGCACTCATGCCACCGCGAGCGACGGCCGAGCCGATCGCCACGGCCAGGAAAACCGTCGGCAGATAAAGCCATCGCTCGGCGAACAGCCAGTGAGCCACGGGGATCGCATGCAGCGGCAGGCTCAGGGTGATGCCCAGCCCGGCCACGACTGCTCCCTCCAGGGCCCGGCGGCGCCATAACAGGACGACGCCGGCCAGCAGGCCCGCCGCCAGCAGCATCCCGGCCAGCACGTCGGGGGCCGCCTGGTTCGCCGGAGACAGCGTCGGCACCGACCACACCGGGCACAGCCGGGACGGCCGCACCAGCAGTTCGGCCGACAGCCACAGCAGGCGGAAGGGCGTGAAGACCCGTTCGGCCGGCCCGGCGTGGGACATCGGACTGGCCCAGGGACTCAGCGACTCCGGCGGGAGCGTATACACCCAGCCGAACACGCCGCAGCGCAGGGCGAAGAACGCCGCGCAGGCCAGCGCACAGCCGACGTGCAACGGGCCGACGACCCGGCTGAACCATGCCCGGACGCCGGGACGCTGCCCGGCCGGCAGCCGCCGGTAATGCCAGGCGTCGATGACGGCCAGGGCCGGCCACAGCAGCACCGCGTTCTCCTTGCTCATGACCGCGGCCGCAAACAAAAGGGTCTGAACGATTTGACGCCATATCTCCGGCCGACCGATCTGCGTCGGACGCAGCCGCGAGGCCAGCAGCCACGCCCCGAAGCATCCGGCCAGCAGCTCGCTGCGGCCGTAGCCGGTGACCACCGCCTCGGTGTGGACCGGGTGGGCCGCGAACAGGAGTCCCGCGACCCAGGCGGCCCCGGGACGGCCGGACAGGCGCCACGCGGCCAGAGCGACCCCTGCGGCGGCGAGGGCATGCAGAGCGAAATTGACGGCGTGGAAGCGCCGTGCCTGCGGCGCGGTGTCGCCGAAGGCGGTGACGTTGAGCCGATAGGTCAAGGTCGTCAGCGGCCGGTAGATCTTGTCCGAGCCGACGCCTCGCGGCCAGGTCGGCTCCGACCAGGCGCGGTACCACGGGCCCCTGGTGACCGCCGGGTGATTGACGATGAAGGGCCAGTCGTCGTAGACAAAGGCGTTGCCCATCGCCCCGGCGAAAGCGATCCAGCCGGTGATCGCGGCGACCAGCATGGCCGGCGCCGGTCCGGCCAGTCGCCGGCGCAGGAAGGCCGCCCGGCGCGCCCGGGCCCCAGGGCCGCCGCCGGCAGGCGTTTCCGCGGCGTCGGGATGCCGAAGGATCGTTCGATACATCATCAACCGCACGTCCGGGGACGGGGCGAGGCGGCCGCGCGCCGCGCCGGATCGTCTGCGGGCATGCTATCGCGCGGGCCCGGGGCCGAACAGGCCGCGGCATCGAGGATGCGGTTCAGGGCGAGGGCCGGGGGTTGGGGTCGGACGTGTCGCTCCGCCGGTGTCCGGCCCGGCCGCGGTCGTCAGGATCAGCCTTATTGAGCCCGGGATCATGGCTCGGCGGTCCGGCAGACCCAGGAAGCCGGGAGCGTGTCGCCGCCCGGAGCACCGGTTTCGGGCCTCAGGTGCGCTGCCGGGACTTGCGCTGGCTCTGGATCCGCCTGGCCTCCTCGGCCTCCTTCTGGAGGCTCTCCCACTGCCGCTGAATCCAGCTCTTCGGCCGGGGCTCGGCGGGCTTGGGCGGGGCCGAGGCCTCGCGGGCCTCCAGCTCGGCCATGTGCTTGCGGATCCGCCACTGCTCGATGATGCCGAAGATGTTGCTGGCCATGATGTAGAGGTTCAGGCCGCTGGGGGCGTTGTACAGCAGGAAGATGAAGAAGACGCTCATGAACATCATCATCTTGCGCTGCTGTTCGAGCTGGTCGGGGTTGCCGGTGGCCGCGGCGGCCTCGGGATTGCCGCGGGGCATGTACCGGGTCTGCAGAATCTGGGAAATGCCCAGCAGGATCGGCAGGAGATTCAGCGCCGTGATCGGGCCGCCCATCATGCCGCTGAGCAGCGGAATGTGGATCGGATGGCCGGGAAAGGCGAAGAACTGGTCGGGCTGGGTCAGGTCGCGGATCCACCATCCGTCGAACGGCGCGTGCCGCATCTCCACCGCCGCGTTGAGCGCCGACCACAGTGCCGCCCAGATCGGGATCTGGAGCATCATCGGCAGGCAGTTGAGCATCTGCGTGGCCGGATTGACGCCGGCCTCGCGGTAGATCTCCATCACCGCGTTGTTCATCGCCACGCGGTCGTTGGCGTACTTCTCCTGGGCGGCCTTGATTTTCGGCTGGAGCACGGACATCTGTTTTTGCATCCGGCTCATGTTCACCTGGCTCTTCTTGCTCACCGGATGCAGGATGCCCTTGACCACCAGCACCAGGAAGATGATCGCCAGACCGTAATTGTGGGGCGGGATTCCGTGGAAGAGCTGCAGCAGCCGCATCATCAGCCCCACCAGGGCGGCCGGCGCGCAGAAGGGGAAGGTCTCGCGGATCACGTAGTAGTAATCCCGCGTCCGGTAGTGTTCATGAGTGTCGAAAGTCGGCTTGGACTTCGGACCGATGTAAACCTCGAAGTCGAAGGCCTCGAAGCCTCCCGGAGCCACCGGCGTGGGCTTGCTGGTGTAGGTGAAGGTGAGGTCGTCCCCCGGTTCGACGTCCGGGGTGAGGGTGATGCCGGTGGCGGCCTCGTAGCGCGCCGGAGCGTCGAAGCCGTTGCGGCCCGCCGGGGCCATGATGCAGGTGAAGTACTGATTCGTGTCGGCCACCCAGGCGATGCGCTGCTCGTCGTCGTCCCGGCCGAGGTCCAGCCGGCCGTGCTTGGCCACGTCGGTTCGGTAGTAGCCCCTGGCCGAGGGACCTGACGGCTGCCCGCGCTCCCAGACGGCCGAAACCAGCCGCCGGTCCTCGCCGCGCGACTGCTCGCGGTGGAAACCGACCGGTCCGCGCTGCACCAAGATGACGCTGAACGGCTCTGAGCCGAGGTTCTCCACGCGGTTGGACAGCACCAGGTCGTAGGTCTGGAAGCGGCGATTCCGGTGGGGCGGCTGTTCGGGCAGGCTGTAGGTCCGCACCACCCGGGCCAGCGGGCGGCCGTCGGGCTGGAGAACGGTGACGCTGAACTCGGCCGAGTTCGCGGTCACCGGCCCCTTGCGCCAGAGCACCCCGTCCAGCCGGACTTCCCGGCGGAGGTTCTCGAACCGCAGCTTCGGTAGGGCGAAGGAGTCGAACCGCTGCAGGGACCCCGATCCGCCGGTATGCTCGACGGGACGGCAGATCATGTAAGGCTCGGTCCGGGCAACGGTCTTGTGGAAATCGCGCAGCCGGGCCTCCCCGACCGTGGCACCCTGCGACAGCACGGTCAGCGCCATCGGGTAGGGCCCCCGCGGATCGGTTCCTCCCAGGATCACCGGTTCGGAATCCTCGCCGGCCTCGATCCGCAGTTCCTCGCCCGATGAAGGCGTGGTCGAGGACGCGGTCGGCTCGGCGGTATCATGGCCCGTGGCCGCCAGAGACGACTTTTCGTCTCCCGGAGACTCCGGACCGGCCGGAAGCGCCTCCGGGCGGCTCTGCGCCTCGGCTGGCGGACGGGGCGGGGCGAAAGCCTCCGGGAACAGCCGGTGTGACACGTACAGCCACACGTAAAAGGCGGCCATGGCCGCCATCAGCGCTATGATCGTGCGTCGTCCCTGCATCGTGGGGTCTCTTCAGGACGAAAAGTCGTCGGGCGGCGGCACGGGCCCCCCGCAGCCGCTCGGGCGTTTCGGCAGCCCGGACGTCACCGCCCCTCCAGCAGCCGGTGACCGAGAAAGTCGTCGAGTTCCGGCGTGTTGAGGATCTTGTGTACCACCTTGTCGACGTCGTACTCGAGCCGCACGAACTCCACCCGGTCCTCATCCACCACCGCGTAGCTGGTGCGCGGGTCGCGGTCGCGCGGCTGGCCCACGCTGCCGACGTTGATGATGACTTTGTCGTCCTCGGCGATCTCGTAGATCGCCGGCTCGGTCAACTCGTCGGGCGACTCGAAATAGGGGTCGTCGAGGAACACGCCCGGGACGTGGGTGTGGCCCACGAAACAGGCTACCTGCTGGAGCCGCTCGAAGTTGGCCATCAACTTGTGCGGGTTGGAGTAGACGTCGTCGGCGAAAAGATACTCGTTGACCGGTCGACGGGGTGAGCCGTGCACGAAGACCATGTCGTCGCGGATGGCCCGCACGGGCAGCTTGCCGAGGAACTCCCAGCGACGGTCCCGCAGCGACTTCTTCGGCTCGTCCTCCAGGACCTGTCGGGTCCAGTAGCAGGCCCGCTCGGCCCCGAGATTGAAGTTGTACGGCTCGTAGAACACCGCGTGGTCGTGATTTCCGCAGATGCACAGCTCGCAGCGCTCGATGATCAGGTCGGTACACTCCCGGGGGTTGGGCCCGTAGCCGACCACATCCCCCAGACAGATGACCCGCTTGATGCCCCGGGCGTCGATGTCCTCGAACACCGCCGTCAGAGCCTCGAGGTTGCTGTGGATGTCGCTGATGACCGCGAACATAAGATCCCTTGCAGGCGATACTTGGCACGCACGCGGCCCTGCGCGGGCCGCCGGCCGCCCCCGAAGACCCATGGCCCGTGCGGGCCTGTCGGGCCGAATCGGAGTATGCTACGGCCCCGACGCCCGCCGTGCAAACGCCGCGGGAGGCGGCTCGGACCGTCTGGAGGACTGCGGAGGAAAACCCACAGTCGGTCAGGCCCCGCCGGCGTGGTCCTGAAGAGCCGGCCCGGGCGGCCCAAAAGGGGGTGTTCATGAGGCTGGGCATCCTGGCGGACACGCACGGGCAGGTGGTTCGCACCCGCCAAGCCATCGAGCGGCTGGCAGCCGCCGGGGCCGAGGCCTTCGTGCACTGCGGCGACGTCGGCGGACCGGAGGTGCTGGCGGAGTTTGCCGGCCGACGGCTGTGGTTCGTTTGGGGCAACACCGATTACCCGGACCCGACCTGGCGAGCCGAACTCGATGCCCTGGGGTTGCCCTGGCCCGCCGGGCCGCTCAACCTGCTGCTGGACGACAGGCGGGTGGCGGTCTTTCACGGGCATGAGCGGGGCTTTCGCCGGGCGGTGGAGTCCAACGAGAATGACTACGTCCTCTGCGGGCATTCCCACATGCGGACCGACCGCCGCATCGGCCGCACCCGGCTGATCAATCCCGGAGCCCTGCACCGCGCGGGCCTGCACACCGTGGCTCTGCTGGACCTGCGGACCGACGAACTGCTGTATATCCAGGTGGACTGATGGCTTGCGGCGTAAACGCCGGTACCGGTCTGAATGAACGGCGACGGTCTTCGTTCCGCCAGACCCTCCGATTCTGCCGTCATCAGCTCCCGCGGCCAGGCCCGCGGCGGGCCGGTCAGAACACCAGCGTCCTGGCCACCACCGGCAGAAGCGGGCGGGCAGCCTCCACCGGCCGGCCGATGTCCACGCAGTCGGCCTCGTCCAGCCGCAGCTCGTCCACCACGATCAGACCTCGTCCCGGCGCCGCCGCGGCGATGCTCTCACCCAGCAGCCGGCCGTAGTTGTCGACCATCAGAAACACCCAGGGCTCGGCCAGCCCGGCCCGGTCGCAGGCTTCGGCCAGCAATCCGCCCAGCCGCTCGACTTCCCGCCAGCCGGCCGATCGCAGGCTGGGCAGCATCACCGCCGCCCGTTCGGCCGGCCCCAGATCCGCCAGCCGTCGATGTCGGTCCAGCAGCCTCGCGATTTGGGCGGCCGAGGCCATGCATTCCAGATCTGCGAACGGATGCAGCACGCGCAGGTCGGTCAGCGGCAACAGGTCCGCGTCGACCCAGACGGTTTCGCCGCTGAGCGACATCGCGAACTGCCCGGCCCCGATCACCGTGGCCCGGATCGGATCCGGCGGGTACTCCGGCCGGATGCCCTCGCGCCGCGCGCGCTCGATGAAGGCCTCGGCCAGCAGCGGCCCGGCGTCGTCCAGTCCGGGCAGGGGCTCGTTGCGATCCAGACGCCGCATCAGCTCGGCCACGCCGCCCGAAAAAAAGCAGATTTCGGCCGGTGGGGGCGCACCGTGGGGCCGGGTGATCACCATGTCGTGCGGGATGCCCTCGAAACGCCCCCCGGCGGCGGCAAGACACCAGCCGGCACCTTGCCGGATCCACCTGGCGGCGGCCTGCGAATCGACGGGAGCACCGCCGAGATCCGCCCGCGCCGTCTTGCTGGCGGCCCTCCACTGGGTCGGCGAAGAGCCCCGCACAAGATGTCGCCCGCCCACCCGGATGGCGGCGGCGTCCAGCAGCCTGCCGCAGTCGAACCATGCCAGGTTGGTCGTGCCGCCGCCGATGTCGATGTTGACCGCCGCGGCGCGATGACGTCGCGACCATGCGGCCGCGCCGCTGCCTCGACCCGCCAGAACCGCCTCCTGGTTGGCCCCGGCGACCGCGGCGGCGAAGGATGAGGCCCGTCCGGCCAGCTCGGTCACCACGGCGCGGGCGTTGGACTTCAGTGCGGTCTCGCCGGTGATGATCACCGCTCCGGTGGCGATGCCTTCGGGCGAGACGCCGGCCTGGGCATACTCCCGATCAACGATGTCGCGGATCGCGGCGGCGTCGACCGTATCCGGATCGCACAGTGGCGTGCGGTGGATGCGGCCTGCGTACACCACTTGCCGGTCAAGCAGGTGGTGACGGCCGAAGGGATCATCGCCCGGCCCGACGGTGAGCCGGGAGAGGATCAGGTGCGTGGTGGTCGTGCCGATGTCCAGCCCCACCGAGAGGAACGTCGAGCCCGACGCCGCAGGCCCGCCGACGGGCGCAGGCGGGGTCGGCAGGCCCGTGGACCGACTGGCAGCATGGAAACGCATGGGAACGGCCCGTCGGAAAGAACGATGCGCGGCCGGGATCCCCGGCGATACGGCACGACCGGCCTCCGCCCGGACGCCGACTGGAATGTAAGGGCGCGATATGGCCGTGGCAAGTCTTTCTGGCGACGAGGCTTGCGAATTCACAGGCACTTCCCGGAGCGCGGCGCCGTCCGGGTTGTCCGGCCTGGCGAAACGACGGTCGCCCGGTGGTCATGGCCTCACGTCCGAGGCTGCAGGCAGGCATGGACCGGCCGGCCGACACGTGGGGGAGGAACTCGCGAGCCTTCACGGCACCCCGGGCCAAGGCGGGCTTGATCCTCGCGCCGGACCCGGGGATGATGACGCGTCCCCGGCGGGCCGGGACCGACTGGATGTCCGGGTGGCGATCAGGGGCGATCACGCGTTCTTCCCCGGGAGGTTTCGAGCTCATGAAAAATCACGCACTTCAAGGCGCTCTGGCGCTGGCCGCGGCGACGGCGGGCCTGACGTCCGCGGTGATGGCCGAGCCACCGGCCACCGCGCCGCGGGCGCGGATTCTCAGCGTGCTGGTCATCACCGGCGGGCACGGTTTCGACCACAGCGAGTTCTTCCAGATGTTCGACGGCGTGCCGGACATCCGCTGGACGGAGGCTCGTCGGCCGGACATCGCCGGGTGGCTGTCGGCCGAGAAGGCTGCAGCCTTCGACGTGCTGGTCTGGTACGACTTCGGCACGCCGCAGCCTTCCGAGGAGGAGGCCCGCAACCTGCTGGCGCTGCTGGACGCCGGCAAGCCGATGCTTTTTCTGCACCACGCCCTGGCGAGCTACACGCAGTGGCCGGAGTTCGAGAAGATCGTCGGCGGCGTCTTCCTTCTGCAGCCCGACGGCCCGCGGCCGGCCTCGACCTTCCGGCACGACGTCGATCTGGCCGTGCAGATCGCCGACCGATCCCACCCCATCACCCGGTGGATGACCGATTTCAGGCTGCACGACGAGGTTTACAACGTCTGCCCCACGCAGCCGGACAACCATGTGCTTCTCACCACGGACCACCCCGAGTCGATGAAGGCGCTGGGCTGGACGCGCACGAGCCGCCGCAGCCCGGTGGTGTATCTTCAGCCCGGCCACGGCTCCGAGACCTTCCGGACCCGGGAGTATCGTCGGCTGGTGATGCAGTCGATCCGGTGGCTGGCGGGCCTTCTGCCGGAGACCTCCACGGAGGGGTTCGTGCCGCTGCTGAACGGCCGGGACTTCGAGGGCTGGACGGTCATGGGCGACCCCAGGGCCTTCTGGTTCAAGGACGGCGTGCTGCGCAGCGAGAGCGGCCTGGGCGGGCACTGGATGCGGACCAACCGGACGTACCGGGACTTCATCCTGCGCGTCGAATGGCGCGTCGGGCAGGGCGGAAACTCCGGCGTGTTCGTGCGCGCGGCGGCCGAGGGCCTTCCCTGGGTCACCGGCAGCGAGATCCAGATCACCAACGAGTACCGCGACACGGCTCATTGCACCGGCTCGCTGTACGGCGACGCGCCGGTGGACCCCCGGCCGGACGAGCGGGCGGACATGTGGCATGAGTTCGAGATCCACTGCGTCGGGCGGCACTACCGGGTCTTCGCCGACGGCGTGCCGGTGGTGGACGTGGACGCGCGGCGCATGCCGGTGTTCGCGGGCAAGCCGGTGGAGGGTTACATCGGGCTGCAGGATTCGCACAACCGGCAGAGTTACGTCGAGTACCGCAACATGACGGTCAAGGAGCTTCCCATGAGCAGGGGCGCGGCGGTCTGGCGCCTGGGCACGCAGGCTTACACGTTCCACAAGTTCACCCTGGCCGAGGCGATGGAGAAGGCCTCGGCCCTGGGCCTGCGGCTGATCGAGATGTACCCCGGGCAGACGCTGTCGCCCGACCGGGCGGACGTCCGGTTCGACCACAATGCGCCGGCCGAGCTGCGCGGCCAGGTCAGGGAGATGCTCGCCCGCCACGGTCTGACGGTGGTCAACTACGGCGTGGTCGGGCTGAAGGCCGACGAGGCCGAGGCCCGGCGGATCTTCGATTTCGCCCGCGAGATGGGCATCGAAACGGTGGTTTCCGAGCCCGAGGATACCCCGGCCTGCTGGCAGCTGCTGGACCGGCTGACGCAGGAGTACGGCATCAACCTCGCGGTGCACAACCACCCCAAGCCCTCGCACTACTGGGACCCCAAGGTGGTGCTCGAGCGGGTCAGGGGTCTGAATCCCCGGATCGGGGCCTGTGCCGATACCGGCCACTGGCTGCGATCGGGCGTCGAGCCGCTGGAGGCCCTCAGGCTGCTGGAAGGGCGGATCATCACGCTGCACTTCAAGGACCTCAACGCCGCCGCCCCGGACGCTCACGACGTGATCTGGGGCACCGGCCGGGCCAGCGCCCGGGCGCTGCTGGAGGAGCTCCATCGCCAGGGCTTCGACGGCGTGTTCTCGATCGAGTACGAGCACAACTGGCTGAACTCCATGCCGGAGATCGCCGGGTGCATCGCGTTTTTCGACCAGGCGACCGCCGAACTCGGCCGGCGTTGAGTCCGGCGGTTCGGACGTGCGGACGATGCCCGGCGTCGCGAATGGGCGAAGGCCGGTTTCCGACCGGGCGTGATGAGTCGGGTTCTTGACGAAGCGGCCCGGCGGAGCCGTCGCTGACGTGTTCCGCAGCAGGCCTGCGAGGGAGCAGATCATGTTCAGAACTGCCGTATTGTCGATGCTGGTCGCGGCCGTCCCGGTGCTGGCGGCCGACGAGAAGCCCGAAGCCGGCGCCGCCGGCGGTCTGATCGCCCATCGGCTGGGGCCGTGGCGGATCGCGGTGATGACCTACACGTTCAACAAGTTCACGCTGATGGAGTCCATCCGCAAGGCCAGGGCCGTCGGCGCCCGGGAGGTTGAAACCTTCGGCTGGCAGAAGATCGGCGGCGACTTCGGCGACGTGCAGTTCAACCCCGGGGCGCCCGCCGACGTGCTGGACAAGGTCAAGGCCGCCGCCCGGGAGGCCGGCATCCGCATCGTGGGCTTTTATGACCACGAGGTGGGCAAGGACGAGGCCGGGGCCCGCAAGCTGCTGGAGTTCTGCCGCAGGATGGGCATCGAGTACGTGGTCGGCGAGCCCAGCCCCGAGCTGCTCGAGACGCTGGATGCCCTGGCCGGGGAATACCGCGTGCGCATCGCGATCCACAATCACCCCCGCGACGAAAAGAAGCCCGAGTACGTGCTGTGGAATCCCGAGGAGGTCATGAAGCTCGTCGAGGGCCGCAGCCGCTGGATCGGCTGCTGCGCGGACACCGGGCACTGGGTGCGCTCCGGCCTGGATCCCGTGGAGTCCCTGGCGAAATACAAGGGCCGGCTGGTCAGCATGCACCTCAAGGACGTGGACAAGAAGGCCGCGGACGCCAGGGACGTCGTCTGGGGCACGGGCGTGGCCGACGTCCGCAGGATCATGGAGACGATGAAGGAGATCCGCTTCCGCGGCGTGGTTTCGGTCGAGTACGAGGCCAACATGGACGACAACCAGGCCGATGTCGCGGCCTGCATCGACTTCTTCCGCAAGCATGCCGAGGAACTGATGCCGCGCTCCGGGGCCAAGAACGAGGACCGCGAGCGGGAGCAGCCCCGCAAGAATGACTGAACGCCCCGCCGGCGGGAGTCTTCAGGACGGAACCCATGGACACCAGACTCAGCCCCATCGAGCGGCGCGTGCTGGGCGTGCTGGTGGAAAAGGCCCTGTCGGGCCCGGACTACTATCCCATGACCGTCGGCCAGGTCGTCGCCGGCTGCAACCAGAAGTCCAACCGCGACCCGGTGATGGAGCTGGATGAGCTGACCGTGACCCGCACGCTGGAGGAATTGCGCCGCCGCGGGCTCGTCCAGCAGGTCCTGCCGGCTCCGGGGGCCCGCGCCGACCGCTACAAGCACCTGGCCGGTAGCGTCTTCGGCTGGGGGCCCAAGGACTGCGCCGTCATGGCCGAGCTGCTGCTTCGCGGGCCCCAGAGCGTCGGCGAGCTCAGGACCCGCTGCGCCCGGATGTACGCCTTCGACAGCCCCGAACACGTCGCCAACGTGCTGGAGGACCTCGCCGGCCGCACGCCGCCGATGGTCCGGGCCCTGCCGCGCGAGTCCGGCCGCACCCACGTGCGATTCGCCCACACGCTCTATCTCGAGGGCGAGGAGCCGGCGCCCGCAGGAGGCCCGGCGACCGCAGCGCCGCCTTCGGGACAGGCCGCGCCGGCCGGTAAGCCCGGTCGACCCGTCGCCCCGGCCTTCGAGGACCTCGCCGCCCTGGCGTCGCGGGTGGACGCCCTGGCCGACCGCCTCGACGAGGTTCTTCGCCGGGTGGAAGCCCTCGAGGCCCGCCGTGCCGATCCGGGCCCGTAGCGCCCGGAGATACGAAGCGGCGCGCCGGCCGCCTCCGCGCCATCGCCCCGCCATCACCCCGCGGTCGCGGTATCGGCTGCCGCCGTCGCGGGTCGCTCCCGCCGGCGCAGCTTCAGCCAGGTCAGGCCGCCCTCGAGCATCATCCAGGCCGCCATGGCGGTCAGGAACGTCCCGACGATCAGCAGGGCCAGGTTGGTGTGGTCGCCGCCGACCCGCCATCCGCGGTAGAAATCGCCGAGCTTCAGCGACATCGCCCAGGCCACCGACGCGATCATCACCAGCATCGGCAGGACGGTGTAGACGACCGGCCGGCCGGTGCGGTAGAGATAGACGCTGGCCACCATCAGCCCCAGGGCGGCCAGGAGCTGATTGGTGGTGCCGAATAATTGCCACAGTGTCAGCCCCGCGGGCCGGCCGTCGATGCGGATCAGTGCGAAGTAGCCGATGGCCAGCACCGCGCAGAGGCTGCTGATGTAGCGGTTGGTCAGCGGCCCGCATCGCGACAGCCGGCCGATCTCCTCGATGTTGTAGCGGAGCAGACGGGTCGCCGAATCCAGCGTGGTCATCGCGAAGCTGACCACCACCACGGCGATGAGGTTGCGGCAGAAGCCGGTGAACGCCGGCCGCGAAGCCGGAACGAACAGCCACTCGAACGGGGCGCTGATGATCGCCGCAGCCCCCGTCAGGAAGGCATCCAGCGTCCGTTCGCCCAGCCCGGCCCAGTGTCCGTAGATGCCGGCGTGCCGCTCGGCGCCCAGCCCCGCGGTGCACGCCAGGATCACCAGCACCGCCAGCAGACCCTCGGTCAGCATGGCCCCGTAGCCGATCACGCAGGCGTCGGCCTCCGAGCGGATCTGCCGGGCGGTGGTGCCGCTGGACACGAGGTTGTGAAAGCCGCTGACCGCTCCGCAGGCGATGGTGATGAACAGGAACGGCAGCATCCCCGGGGCGTTGTCGCCGGCGGCCGACGGCAGGGTGCCGAAGGCCGGGGCGGCGACCTGCGGGTGAGCCACGACATAGCCGAGCATCAGCAGCCCCACCGCGAAATAGAGCTGAAAACAGTTGATGTAGTCGCGCGGCTGCAGCAGGAACCACACCGGCAGCACCGAGGCGGCGCAGGCGTAGGCCAGCAGGATGTAGACCCACAGGCTCTGGGCCCGTTGCCGGGCGGCGGCCACGTCCCGGGCGGCCGGCTCCAGGGACGGGTCCTCCCCGGCCCTGCGCTGGAAGTAGTGCAGCGTGGTGTCGGCCCGCGTCGCCCGGATGCCGTGCACCTCCGGGAGCTCGGGGTCGTCGATCGAGGTGAGGATCGACCGGGCCTGCGGGTCGCTGACGAACAGCCGGTACAGCGGCACGGGGATCTCCAGCCCCGCGTACGTGGTCGCGAACATGAGCCCCACGCCCAGGGCGGTCACCGGGCCGAGCCGCCAGTTGAGGCGATAGACGAGAACGCCGATCACCATCGCGATCGCGATCAGCGAAAACGTCGGCACCACCGCCTGCGGCGACAGGTCGGTGAACAGCGTGGCCATCTGAATCGCGAAAGCCCCCATCGCCAGGGCCAGCAGGAAGAAGATGATCAGCAGGAACAACAGACGGGCCCGCGGGCCGATGACGTCGTTGGTCACGTCGCCGATGGTGCGGGCCCGGTGGCGGATGGAGGTGAACAGCGCCGCCAGGTCGTGCACGCCGCCGATCAGCACGCAGCCGGCCAGCACCCAGATCAGGGCCGGCAGCCAGCCCCAGTAGACCGCGATCGCCGGTCCGAGAATCGGACCCAGCCCGGCGATGGAGGCGAAGTGGTGCCCGAAGAGGATCGACGGCCGCGTGGGCACGAAGTCCATGCCGTCACGCTGAGTGACCGCCGGCGTGGGCCGCGACGGGTCGGCCTGGAACACGCGCCGGGCCAGGAACCGGCCATACAGACGGTAGGAGAGGTACAGAAAGACCGTGGAGGCGATCGCGACGGTCAGGGAATTGGTGAGGATCCACATCAGGCCGCGCTCCGCGGCCGTCGGGGCGGGCCCGCCCGACACGCGAACCGCCGCGCGCCGCCGGTCGCCGGCCCCCCGGCCGGCCTGCCTGCAGCATACCAGAATCCCCCCGCCGGCCGACAGGCCCGCCGCCGGTCGATCCCCTTTCCGGTGGCGGCCCGCTGCCTCATGTCCGCTTGCGCGTGCCCCCGGGCCCGCCGGAGTTCCGGTGCGGGGCTCAGGCCCGGTAGATGACCGGGTTGCAGACCGGATCGTCGAGGAACTGCACGAGGTTCCGCCCGTGCTCCAGCGGGATCCGCTCCACGTTCGGGACCACCTCGGATCGCTCCGTCCGCATATGCACCGCCAGGCTGCGTCGCGGGCCGTCGGAGGTATTGGGCCCGCTGCCGTGATAGGTCAGTCCGTCGTGCACGCTCACGCCGCCGGCCGGTATGACCGCCGCCACCTCGCGCCACGCACAGCCGGTCCGCCGGGAAATGCTCTCCTTCTGCTGCTCGAGCGACTGCCCGTAGAAATCACCCTCGTCGATCAGTCCCCAGCGGTGCGAACCGGGCACGAACAACACCGCCCCGCTGCGCTCGGTGACATCGCTCAGGGCGATCCACACCGTGAACAGCCGGCTGTCGGGCGTCCAGCACTTCCAGTACTGCTTGTCCTGGTGCCATCCGACGTTGGTTCCGGACCGGCCCCCGGGCGGTTTGTACAGCAGCTGCACCCACCAGACCTGCACCATCTCCGCGCCGGTCAGCTCCGCCGCCAGGCGGCCCACGGCCGGATGGGTGATGACCTCGAACAGCCCCCGACTGGCCAGGTGCGGCATCTCGATCTTGCAGAGCTTCGTCGGGTCGTCGCCGGGCTTCCAGGGCGAGTCGATCGGCGGCCGTCCGGTGTCGTAGATCCCGGCCCGGACGGCATCCATGCCCTCCACGCCCCGCCGGACGACGTCCTCCGGCAAAACCCCCGGCACCACACAGAAACCATCCTCTTCGTACCGCGCCCGCCGCGCGGAAATGACTTCCGTCGCCATGTGTTGTGGTTCCTCGAACGGATGCAGGATCGCGCCGCAGCCCAACAGGGACCCGCCCACGGGGAAGGCTTCAAGCCCGCGTTGCCACCCTCGGGCGGGGCTCAGTGCAGGTTCTCGCCAGCCCGCGACTCCGATTACCCGCATCCTAGACCCCTTTTTTCGCGGTGGCCAGCAGGGGTCTTCCGGCTCGACGCCGGGCTTCCCAAAGGCCCGTTGCACGCCGGATTCGCGGCGGTCGGGAGGGCGGATGGTGGGCCGGCCCGGCCGGGGGATTCCTCAACCGGGTGCGGAAACCCGGTCCGCCGGCTGCGACGCAGCGTCGGACGCCTGCCGCCGGAGGTAGCTCAGGTTGTCTCTTACCGCCAGCGGTGAAAAGCTGATCACGATCCACCCGTCGGCCACACCCATCGCCGGCCCCAGGACCCCCAGCTGCAGGTACCAGATGCCGTCCGGGGTCCGGCGAATCTGCGGAGAAAGGCCCCGGGAAGGCCGGGTGCCGGCCGGGGCCGTCCGGGTCGCCGGCGACAGGGCGTCCTGCCAGGCGGCCATCATCCCGTCAAGGGTCCGGGCGATGGCCTCGGTCTGTCCATCGGTCTGGATCCAGACCGAGCACATCAGCGGCAGCCGCAGCGGGTGCGGCGGGTAGGTGTGGAAGATCAGGTGCGTGCCCAGCCGGCCAATGAACTGGTGTTCGGCCGAAAACTCGAACTGTTCCTCCAGACGCGACCACATCCGGCGCAGTTTCTCCTGCCGCTGGGAGCCCTGGCTGTCCAGATAGGCCTTGCGAAGCCCTCGGGCGACCTCCGGCAGGGGCAGCCGGAAAGCGGCATACGCGTCGGCCTCCTCCGGAATCATCGCCTCGACCGCCGGGTCGATCATCCCCGGACCGCTGAGCACGGCGTAGAGCGTCTGGCCCCTGAGGTCTTCCAGGCAGGCTTCGCTGCGCAGCACGCGACCCTCGAAACCCACCGCCCACAGCAGGCGGCGCGTCTCGCCCAGCCCCAGCGAACCGATCACCCGCCGCGTCTCCTCGGGAGCAATCTCGCCCAGGCGCCGGCTCAACGCTTCGACATGCACATGACACTCCAGCCCGCTGCGGGCTCCGTGACAGGCCTGATGGGCCTGGGCGAACCAGTCTTCGTCAGCCAGACAAGCCCGGCGCCGGCCGATGGTCTCGGCCACCGCCTGCAGGGCCCCTCGCCCGACGCCGACCACCAGCAGCCGGCCCTGGAACGTGCCCCATTCCACAACGGCCCACTCCGGCTGGATGCTATCGGTCAGGCGGTGGTAGTACAGGCCGTCCTGCGCGACGGTTTCGATGACGTTGTGCTCTGCAGAGGTGTAGGTGGCCAGCAGATCGCGGATCCGCCGGTCGAAGTCCCCGGCCAGCGGGCCGACGTCCACCACCGCCGCGGCCTGCAGGCTGTTGAGTCGATAGCTCCCCGGGGACAGCTCGCGAATGGTCAGGTCCAGCAGCGCCAGGGCGTGCGGCCGCCGGCCCAGCAACGGGATCGTCGCCACCGCATCGGCCACCACCTGAGCATCCGGCGGAATCACCCCGGCGGCCTTGAGCGTCAGCAGCCAGCTGGCCAGACGATCGACGACCCCGCCCGGCGGCGCGTCGAGCATCGCCGGCGACGGGCGGCCGAACCAGGCGATCATCGCCGAGTCCGGAATACAGGCACTGAGGTCCCCGGCCTCTCCGGCCGAGACCGTCGAGGCATACAGGTACAACAAAGTCGCTACCATCATGCCTGCAGCAGCAGGGCCCCGAAGCGGCGGTTAACGTTCAGGCCGCGCATACTCCTGCCGGCCCGAAACCCGGGTCTCGAAGCGGATATCGTCCTCCGTGCCGTTTTCGCCGTCGGCGCCCAGGCTCCAGAGGTCGAACGCCCGCCCGTTGTGGCCTCCCGAAGCGGCATAGGCCAGCGGCCGGCCCCACGGATCGCGAAGATGGTCGGCGCTGCGGATGTAGGGCCCTCGCCACCGCCGCGCGGAAACCGCGTCGCGCGGGGCCTGCACCAGCTCCGACAGATCCCGCGGATATCGCCCCATGTGGGCGAAGAAAAGCTCGATCGCGATCACCACCGGTCCGCCGGGCCCGATCATCGAGCGGGCCACCGCCGCCTTGCCCACCCGGTCGTCCGGTCCCGACACCGTCGCCGACGGCAACAGCACGCGGGCCAGTACCGCCGCCCCCCCCGCGGTGATCAGCCCGGTCGGCAGCGGCAACGGCCCGAAACTCGCCGATACGAAGCCCCGATCCGTCCTGGCCCGGGCGAAAATCGTCGGAAACAGCGGGGAGGCCAGGGCGTCCGGCGACGGCCATGCTCCCGGCCCGCCGTCCGAGGAGACGGCGGCTTTCCAGATGCCCTGAAGGACGTCCGAACAGGCCGCGTGAACCACCTCGGCGCTGTCGATATAGCCGATCATGTCGCTGCCGGGCGGCAGCATATTCAGGCCCCGCGCGAAGGCCGGCTCGTCAAGCAGGCTCGTCGATCGGGTGATCAGGTGATCCAGATACGACCGCACCGTCTGAGGATACGGGCCCAGCACCAGCCGGCCGTCGCACTCCGCCCAGGCCGGCGCCGGCATCCTGCCACTGCCGGCACCGGGCAGATAATAAACCTCTGTGCCGCGGTGATTCAACGTCCTGACCGGCGACTCCGCGCGCTCGGCGCCCTGCTCCAGGATGCTCTCGGCCAGCCGCCGCAGCGTCTCGGCCATGCGATAGCCGCGGCGCGTTTCCAGTACCAGCGTCAACCCGCCGCTCCACGGCCGGCTGAAGCAGCGCGAGTCGAACAGCAGCCAGGTCTCCCCCAACCCGGCCAGCACCTGCTCGTCGAAAGCCGCGCCGTTCTGCTCCTCGAAGCGCTCGACGAGGCGCAGCAACTCCTGCTCGCGCCCCGGGTCGATCTCGTGCAGCAGGTCCATGAGCCGGGCGAACCGCTCCACCAGGTCCTCGCGGCCGGCCACCGCCCAGCGAACCCCCTGCGGAATGGCCGACAGATCCAGCGGCTCCAGCGGACGACGGAACCGGGATCCGGGCGGTTCGGGCTCCGCCACGGCGGGCTGAAACGAGGTCGTCAGCAGGCCTTCCCGGCGGGCCTCCAGCATCACCGCCGCGGAAGTCGCTCCCTGCGGAACCAGCGCCTGAGCCAGGCTCAGGGTTTTGGCCAGTTCACCGGGCGTCCCGCCGAACAGGCCCGCCAGCTTCCCCAATGCCCCGGCCAGCTTCCGAAGGCCTTCCAGCCGGACGTAGACCACCACGCAGGGCGCTGATCGACCGGATTGGCGGCGCACTTCGGCAAAGGCAGGCTCGGCGGCCAGGCCGCCCGAGACCGCCGCGGCGGCTGCCGAGCTGACTCTCCCGGGCGACGGGGTCGAGGAATCGCCTGGGAGCCGATGGTCGTCCCTTCCGGAATCAGCGCGGTAGCCGTGTTCGCCGGCCGCCGCGACGTCGGCGTCGAAGGTTTCCTGAGCGTCCGTCGCATCTGCCTGTTCCCCGTCCGGTTCGACACCCTCCTCCGGCCGGCCGGACGGCAGGAGAAGCTCGATCAGCCGTGGTCCGATGGCCAGCACGAAACCGTCGTCGATGACCCCCCAATGCAGGAGCATCCCCGAATGCGGCAATGACGTGCGTCGCACGACCGCCCCGGAGGTCCGGACCTCGGTGATGTCGGCCTCGACGACACCCAGGACTTCCATCCACTCGTCGATGATCTCCGCCAGAGCGCTGTTGTCCCGCCCGGCCCGCACCACCAGGCCCGCATCGAGTTCCAGTCCGCGAGCCCTGGCCGAGATGCCCAGAATCACCGCCTCGCAGGGGTATTCCAGAGCCAGGCCGGCCCAATCCGAAAGCAGCTCGCCGGAGTTCGCTCCGCCCGGCCCGCCGATGCCCGCCCGCACCCTGTCGGCCAGCTTGGGAAACAGGTTTTCCAGCCACGGACCGACCTGCGGATCCTCGATCAGCCGCATCAGGGCCGACTGCTGCAGATCGCGCCGCAAGGCCGGGGTTCCGGGCCACTCGACGTAGACCAGGGTGTCGGCCGGAAGAAGCGAGGCCAGCTCACCGGCCTGCGCCGCCGGCTGTGCGGCCGGCATGACCGCCAGGATCCAGACCAGGAGGCTCGACATCCGACGCATGCGTTCTCCTTGACCTCCCGGGCCGGACGGCCGATCGGCCAGCGGCCGCGCGAACCGCGCCGCCCGCGCGCCGCCATGATCTTAGACAGCTCAGGGGCGATAAGGTCGCATCGGCCGTCGTAACCTCATTATAGAAAAAAAGTTGTCGGCACCAGGCGGCATGAGGCCTGATTCGCCCGGGCACGGGGTACCAGACACGATTGAACAGATGAAGCGCTGTTGGGTAGGGTGTTCGGCCCGGCGGACCTGCGGTTGCTCGGGGTCGTGGCGGATCGGGAGGTCAAAGCTTGTAAGGATTGACCGAGCCCCACCAGGGACGTTGCCATTCGACGTGGCCGTCGAACATGCCGACGTTGATGCCCCTGCTGTGGTAGGCGCTGGTCGGCAGGGGGATGCCGGCCCGCTCGACCCAGTCGGACTGGTAGGTGCCGATCCGCCAATCGCCGTCCGGACGACCGGCGCCGGTCAGTGGGGGGCGGTTCTGGTCGGTGTATCGGAACGCGTCGGCGATCGCCCATTCGCGGGAGTGCTGGCGCACCTGAGCGATCCGCTTGGGTCTGGCGATCGACCCGGCCGCGGGATTCACCCGGAACCGGCCATGGGCGTCCGGCCCGCCGGTCCAGAAGTTGTAGGCGGTGTTGCCGCTGGA
The DNA here is from genome assembly GCA_938005315.1 of uncultured Phycisphaerae bacterium. Taxonomy (GTDB): domain Bacteria; phylum Planctomycetota; class Phycisphaerae; order UBA1845; family PWPN01; genus CALLOB01. The sequence continues at coordinate 11,972 of CALLOB010000032.1, read as the reverse complement.
GCCCGGCCAGCCGAAGTACTGCTGGGGATCAGTGCCCCGGCGATCGTTGGCGATATACCACCAGTTGTTCAGCGTATAGGTGAAAGGCCTGGCGGCATCGACCCGCGTCCAGATGTTTTCGGCTCCGCCAGTGATCATCAGCGAGGCGGGGCACTTGAGCACCTTGTCGGTCAGTTGCTTGCGGGCGCTGCGATCGGAGAAGTACTTGCGGACGTAAAAAGGCAGGTGCCAGGCCTTCCAGTCGCCCGTGGCGACCTTGTCGACCGTTTCCAGCTCCAGGGCCTGGTGCAGCGGGCCGGGCAGGTAGTCGCGGTTCTCGCTGTTGTACATCACCATGGCCTTGGCCATCTCGCCGAGCTGGGCGGCGCAGATCGGCCGGCGGGAGTTCTCTCGGGCCTTGGATAATGCCGGCAACAGCACAGAAACCAGCAGGGCGATGATCGCGACGACCACCAGCACTTCGATCAGGGTGAACCCCGAGCGGCGGCCGGTACGGGGACGAAAGCGCTCGCCGGTGGTCGCGTTTGGGGTCATGACGGCTGATTCCGCTGCGGGCTGGGACGGCGAGGTCAACCCGACCACGGCCGCGCCGCAGGCCCGATGTCCCGGCAACCCTTCATCCGGCGGGAGGTTCCACCCGGGCGGCAGGCCCCCGACCGGTTGGCCACCCGCATAACGACCGCGCGCCCCGGCCTCGCCCCAGCTGGGCAATTGAGACAGGCCCGGGTCTCGATCGCCGCAGCGCGACGCGGAGTGCGCGGGGGCGTCGGGCAAACACCCCCGCGCACGTCCCGTCCGCCTTTCAGTCCATGCGGATCGCCGGCTCGATCAGCCGGACGATTTCAGCTCACTTGCGGCGCCGCCCGATCAGGCCGGCCGCGCCGAGCATCAACAGCGCGCTCGCCGGCTCGGGGATGATCGTGAACGGCGTCTCCATCACGGTGTCGCCGCCGGGCGACCAGACCCGCAGCCACTCGGTGACGTTGTCCACCGTGTAGATGTTGCCCGCGGCGTCGAAGGCGATGTCGCGCATCCGGCTGCCGGCGTCGAAACCGCCGACGTAGCTGCCGTCGGCCATGTTGAAGATGTGGACCCACCCGTCGTAGTAGTTGCCGTAGGCGACCCAGCCCTTTTCCTCATACAGGTCCAGGCAGTAAGCCCCGTTGTAGGGCGAGGTCTGGGGGGTTTTCCACACGGCACTGTTGATCGGTGGTGCGCCGTCGGCGAACTTGGCCACGGCTTCCGCCTGGGCCGGGTCAAACCGGAACTGCGTGCCGTACCAGTCGCCGGCGGAATCCCGGACGAAGTCGTAGGGGTAGAACGTGTAATACGACGGGCCGATGTACTGCGTGCCGGTGTCGCCGGCGGCGACGGTCGGGTCGCTGCCGAGGTTGTACTGGATGAGGCCTTTGCGGGCGGTGTCGCTGTAGTTGCTGTTCACCAGGTAGATCTTGCGGTTGCCCGCGGCCTGCGTTCCTTCGACCACCACGGCCCCGACATACTGATTCGCGGTCCGGTTGGAGGCGTCGATCAGCTGGACGGCCGAGGAGAGGTCCGGTGCCAGGTCGAACACCAGATCGTTGGACAGATCCGTCACATACACCCGGTCATCTTCGCCGATGGCGCTCTTCCACGGTCCCGAGCCTGCGCCCCAGGTCACGCCGGCGGTGCCGTTGTTGACGGGTGTCGTGTCGGCCAGGAGCCGGTAGATGCCTTCGGGGGTATTGCGGCCGAACGCGGTGGTGCCGCTGGTCGCGTTGGACACGTACACGCTGCCGTAGTTGGGGCTGGTCCTGTTGCGGTTCACCGAGACGCCCATCGGCGTGTAGAAGGACGTGTTCATCCCGTCGGTGCTGATCTGCGTCCAGCCGGACGCCGCGGAGTTCGTCACCTTGATCTGATGGTTGCCCGGCGTCGGCACGGTGACGTTGTGCGTGCCTTTGGCCAGCGGCCCCAGGTCGATGGTTCCCCCGCCCTGGAGCATCAGGGTGACGTTGTCGGCGTCCTGGTTCAGGACGAAGCTCAGGTCGGTGCCCGAGGTGTTCACTCCCGAGGCATACGGCACGGCCAGCACCGCCGCCGGTGCCGCCAGCACCCCCAGGAGCCCCAGAACTGCGGACATTCGCATGGCGTTTCTCCTCTCCGGAAGCAGGTCTTGACTCGCTTCCTGCTCTCGACCGGCCGGATCCGCCGCCGGCATGCACGCGCGTGCCCCGGCACGATCGGCTACCACGATTCTCCAGGTTTATCCTCCCTGCACGATTCGCTCCTCCCTGGAAATTCATTCTTCCTTGTAGTCCTGCCGGACGATCCAGTTGGCGTCGCCCTGCAGGCAGTCGTTGCCCACCGCCGCAGGGTTGCAGGTGATGTTGATCGACCCGCCGGCGCCGCGGAAGTTGTAGTCCCACACCTTCTTCTGTTCCATGAACAGATGCCCCGCGTGCCCGTCAAGGAACACGTTGCTGTAGTGGTTGTGCTTGCCGTGCCAGCCCATGTACTTGAGGTTCTCAGGCCAGTTGTACAGCACGCCGCCCAGCACGCAGTCGGCCGGATCCTCGTAGGCCAGCACCGCCCGGCTCGGGCCCTTCTTCTCCATGAGGAAGATCAGCCGGTCCATGAGCCTGTAGCCCCTTCGACGCTGCGCTTCGGTGTTTCCGGGGTACTCCACGGTGCGGACGTATTCCCACCAGGTCACGTTCGAGTCGTAGCTCGTGCCCATCACGATCCAGGCCGGCTTGGCCGACTTGGGATACGCGTGGTTCACCCGGCTGCGGACGCCGTCGTCGTTGGGGCATTGCAGCACTTCGAACGTCGCGTCGGCCGTCCGGCCCAGCGAGCGGCCCATCAGATACTTGTTAAGCGGCCGCATGCCCGCCGGAATATGCCGCCCGGCCGGGTTCTGGTCCGTCAGTTCAGGCACATTGGGGCCGTAAATCGTGTCCCACGCGCCGCCGTCGCCCTTATCGGTGCTGCCGGCATAGTAATGCGACTGCGGATAGGCGAGCTTGTTGCGCGTGTCCACCGGCCCCCAGGGGAAACGGTTCTTGTTGACCTGCAGGTAGCCGGCCGAGGCGGCTCCGACCTGCTTGAGATTGGCGATGCACATCACCGTCTTGGCCTGCTCACGGGCCTTCTTCAGCGCCGGCAGCAGGATCGAGACCAGAAGGGCGATGATCGCCACCACCACCAGCACTTCGATCAGGGTGAACGCCGACCGTTCAGACCTGCGAATAAGCATCCTGTTTCGTATGCTCATGGCGTCGTGCTCTCCTCGAGCCGTTGACGGCGTACCTTTCACGATTCCGGCCCGTTTCCGTTCCAGCCGCATTTGGGGCACTGGCCGCGCCTGCCGTCCTTGCCGATCCGCGGCATCGGGCTGCCGTCTTTCGGGCACGGGATCGCCCGGGTTCCGCCGAACTTGCCGCAATGCGGGCACCTCAGGCAGACGCGCCCCCGGATCTCGTCGCCTTCGGCGGCCCGGATGCCGCCCTCCCTGGCCAGCTTGTCGTACGCCGCCGGGGTCAGTTCGAAACTCTTGCCGCACTCCAGGCACACGTAAAGCGTTGCGTCCTCCGGGACGTCGGACTGCCTGGCGTCCGCGTCGCCGCGCAGGAAGATGAACGCGGCGATCGCCAGCAGCACGGCCGCTGCCGCGATCTTCGCGATCCCGCCCCGCGATGAGGACGTAGTCCGATCCTGCATCGTTTTCGTTCGCTCCCCGTTGCCGATCGATTGTCGACTCCATAGAGGCCGATAAGGCCTCCGGCCGGCGGATGCTCCATGACAGGCTTGAACCGCTATTGATCATAGCCCTGCAGATCAAGGCTGTGCAAGCAAAAACTGGAACTCACGGGCGGCTCTCGTTCTCGCCCGCCTGTCGGTTTCACGATTTCTTCATGTTCGTGAAACGTGCACCCTGCAGGGCTTCGGCCAGACTTTCTTTGATTTGCCTGGCTTCCCCGTACCTTCCGGCTCGTGGTCGCCATGTCGCGCGATATGGGTCGCTATAGCGCGATAAGGACGTCCGCATGCCAGGTCCGGTCCGATCAGCCCGGTGCACAGGCCCGGGCCTGCGCCTGTCCCGGCGGAAGAGGCCCCGTGTTGTGACACTCCCCGCACTCCCCGCGCCGGCGGCCGGTTGATGCGCGCCGAGAAGCCGGCGGAGCGCTAAGAATCGCTGAATATAGGGCATTTTCCTTGAATCGGCGCGGCTGTCGGGCTACGCTTTCAGGGACGCCTGAAGAGTCATTTCGTGCGAGTCAGCGCACGACTGACGGACTCAGTCCACGGGGCGCAGGTCACCACAGGCCACCTCGAGAGCATGACCGAATGGCTGTTTGCACGAGTTCGAGCGGAGAGTGCCTCAGCTCCGGCGGCGTCCGTCCGACGCATCAGGCGCACGCTCGTGATGGCGTATTCTGTCCGTTTCAGGCGCGGCCGGATCCGTCAACGCCTTCAGCTGTCCGGGGGGACCGCGCGGCGTTCGCACTCAGGAACCGGGCGTATCCGGCCCAAAGGCACACGAACCGTGCACACAGGTGAAGGAACCTCTTATACCGGAAAGGAGCTGGAAAATATGCGAACCATCAACGCGTCAAGGACCACGGCCCTGGCCGGCCTGGTCGTCCTCGGGATCGCCTCGCTGGTCATGGCCAACGTTTACCCCTCCGGGGTGAGCCTCAGCGCCGCCAACTTCGACTCGGGCGATCAGACCGTCACCGTCACCTACGTGCTCAATGAGGACGCCGACGGCGACGGGGTCAACCCGGGCGTCCGCATCGAGGTGCTCGACAGCGGCAACACGGCCGTGCGCACCGTGAACATCGCCCGGCAGAGGCGCGGAACCTGGTCGTTCCAGTGGGACGGTCGCAACGACGCCGGCGCGCCGGTGGCGGCGGGCACCTACACGGTGAGGATCACCGCCAGCGACTACGGCTACACCAGTTGGACGCAGATCAGTCCGCAGCAGACCAGCACGTCGTTCGAGTACCCCTTCGGTGTGGCGGTCAACCGCAATCCGGCCAGCGCCCACTACGGGAAGATCTACGTCTCCAACGCCCGCGTCGGCACCACGGCCTTCGGGCGGGCCTGCAACGACGCCATCTACGTGCTGGCCGCGGATGCCACCGACCTGGGCAACTTCACCGGCGGCGTGACCTGGACCGGCAGCTCGGCCCCATACCGGAGCATGGTCGGCGAGGACGACCACCTCTACGTGTCGGACCTGTCCAACGACCTGGCATTCGACTTCGACCCGGACACGATGATCGCCACCCAGCTGATCGACGCCGGCAACCGGACGGCCAACCAGTGGGTCCACAGTATCTGGGTGACCGGCACCCAGGCGGCCGGCAACCGCAAAGTCTATCTGGTCAACGGCAATTACAACGACACGGCACGCAAGGGGATCATCGGCTACAACCTGGGCGGCAACCCGACGGCCACGTCCGGCGATACCGGCTTCCAGGTGATCGGCCCGAGCTACTTCACGTTCTATCCGCTTGACGTCGCGCGGGACGCCCTGGGCAACTGGTACACCAACAACTACCGCGCCTCTTCAGGCCAGGCGACCCCGCTGGCCAAGTTCATCGACGATCCGCCCAGTTATCCGCTGAGCACACCGGCCTGGGAGGTCAGCAATGCCTACACCTACTCCTGGAGCGTGGGCTACTTCGAGCCTCGCAAGTGGGCCGTCTTCTGCAACAGCTCGACCGGCTTCGTCAGGGTCTTCGACAGCGACACAGCCGCCCTGCTCCACGAGTTCGACGCCGGCACGGCCATCCGCGACGTGGCCTTCGACGCGGCGGGCAACATCTACACGGTGGACAACGTCACCGAGTGGCTCCGGGCTTGGTCGCCTCCGGACGGCCCGAACGCCAAGGACGTGAGCCGGACGGTGGGCGTGGCCAGTCAGGGCGCCGGCGGTCCGGTGATCACCGCCCACCCGTCGGACCTGGCCGTCTGCCCGACCGACAGCGCAGCCTTCAGCGTCACCGCCACCGGCGGCACGCTGACCTACCAGTGGAGGAAGAACGGCATCGACCTGACCGACGGCGGCGACGTATCCGGGGCGACGACCGCCTCGCTGTCGCTGAGCAACGTGCCGGCGACCGACGACGGCGCGGTGTTCACCTGCGTGGTCATCGACGAGAACGGCGTGGCGGTCAGCAACCCGGCGGTCCTGACCGTCGGGCTGGTCTGGGAGCAGTTCCCGCTGTCGACCAAGGTCTGCCAGGGCGCCAGCCCGCAGTTCAATGCCAACGTCACGCTCGGCAGCGGCGTCACCTACCAGTGGCAGCGGACCTTCCCGCCGGCCACGAACTTCGTCGACCTCGCCGGGGAAACGGGCACCAGCCTGACGCTGACCAACGTCCAGGCGGCGACCGACAACGGCGCGCGGATCCGCTGCGTGGCCACCGGGCCGGCCGCCTGCGGCACCAGCAACAGCCCGGTCGCGACGCTGACGGTCAGCACCGGCCCGACGACCGGCACCCCGCTCTACGGCTACATCACCGGCGACCCGCCGTACCTGCCGGGCGGCAGCTCCATCGTGGAGGTCGCGGTCATCAGCTCCACCGGCACGCCGAACTTCCAGTGGCGGGCCAACGGGGTGGACCTGACCGACGGCGTCTATCCGTGGGGCACCGTCTCGGGGGCCAACTCGGCGACCATGCTGATCACCGAGCTCAAATGCGGCTATACCACCAGCATCTCGGTGGTGGTCAGCGACGCCTGCGGCGCGGCGCCCGAGAAGTTCGTCGGGGCTCGCTATCAGCCGGGCTATCCGGTGACGCCGATCACCGTCGGAAAGGCCGAGAACTGCGGCAACGGCATCGACGATGACTGCGACAATCTCGCCGACTGCGGCGACAGCGACTGCAGCGCCGACCCGTTGTGCGAGGCGTTCCCGAGCTGCAACGACCCGTACGCCGACTGGGACGGCGATACCGATGTAGACATGGACGACTTCGCCGTCCTCCAGGTCTGCCTCTGGCTGCCCGGCGAGGGACGCCCGGCCAGGGGCTTCGATCCGGCCTGCGACTGCTTCGACCGCAACCGAGATGGCTGGATCAACCTCGACGACATCGCCCGGTTCGAGGACTGCGGCAGCGGCCCCGGCGTCGGGGCCGACACCGCCTGCGACGATCTGCCCGACGGCGTCGGCAAGGTGGTGATCAACGAGTTCGCCTACGACATGGTCAACCTCGCCGGCACCGAAATCGCCGACGAGATCGAGTTCGTCGAGATCTACAACCGCAGCAGTCAGACGATCGACATCTCCGGCTGGATGCTGCGGGCCTCCGACGTGACCCCGCCGGGCGACGACAACCGCGACTTCCTGGTGCCCGGCACCCGGGGCAGCGGCACGACCCTCCTGGCCCCCGGCGGTTTCTACGTCTTCACCTCGCCCAACGTGCCGGTTCCGCCCAGGAACCCGCCGCTGCTGAACTGGCAGACGATCTCGCCGTCCACCGACATCTGGGAGAACGGGCCGGACGTCCTGGAACTGCTCGACGCCAACCGCACCGCGGTCGACACCGTGGTCTATGACCGCCGCTCCGGGGCGGTGTGGACTTCGGCCGAAGGCTACATCTGGGGCGAGCTGCAGACCGTGGCCGGGGCCGCCCAGCAGTCCGTCAGCCGGTGGATCGACGGCCTGGACACCGACAGCAACGGGCGCGACTTCGGCATGCGGCCCTGGACCCCCGGCACCTCCAACCTCGGCGGGGCCTCGGTGGTCACGGCCTACGTGCTGCCGAACGTCGACAGCCTCGGCGTCGGCAGCTACGTGCCGGGCCTGGATCCGTCGTTCTGGGGCGCCGTGGTCATCGATCCGACCGACAACACCACGCTGGTCGATGGCAGCGTGGTCAATCCCAATGCCATCACCGCCTCGCCGCAGGGCGGCCAGGCCGTGGTCTGCTGGGACTTCAAGGCCGGCGGCGGCAACATGGTCGTCTCCCGGAACATCATGAACGGCGACGGCAAGTTCGACCTTTACGTGTACATCGACCCGTCGTTCGCCGGCTGGGGAACCGATACCGGCGCCGAGTCCACCGTCTACGGCCTCATGGGCACCATCGATCCGACCGCCATGATCGCCGATCCGGACGGCGCCCTCTACGGCGACGTCGCCACCGGCAGCGGCATCACCGGGATGGCCTGGATCTGCAACAAGGTCAAATCGGCCAGCACCAGCTACTGCCGGCTGTACCTGGTGGACGCCGGCCCCGGCGGCGACAGCAGCAACGGCGTCAGCACGCCGAGCACCTGGGTGGTGCATGCGACCATCGACATGACCGCCTACGCCCCCGGCTGGCACCGCCTGAGCGTTGATTACGACGGCGACACCGGCGCGGTCAGCGCCCTTGGTCCGGCCGGAACGGTCAACTTCGCGACCGCCCCCGGCCTGACCGGCGGGTTCTACGTCGGCTACCGCGAGACGCTGCCCGGCGAACCGGCCTACCTACGGCCGGCGACGTTCGACTCGGTGCCGTGATCCAGGCGGTCGCGAACCGGTCGGCTCTCATCCCGGCCGGTTTCGACGCCGTGACGGCCCCGACACCTGCAACCCCGGCGGCCCGGATTCCCGAAGGAGTCCGGGCCGCCTTGCTTCGAGACGGCGCTGCCTCGCTTCGCTCCGGGGTCGCCGCGTCGGGACATCGCCGCTCGGCCCGGTTGGCAGCCGGTCGGGCCCCTCACTCATGTTCCGGCAGCGTTGCCAGCATCGCGGTCACAACGCTCTTTCGGGCGGCGTCCAGCGGTCCGGGAACCGTCGCCCCGGCGGCCCGGCGATGGCCGCCGCCGCCGAAACCGCGGGCCACCGCCGACACGTCGATGTCGCAGCCGGCCACCTCCGGCGACTTGCTGCGGACGTTGACCCGCACCCGCCCGTCAGGCTGCTCGACCAGCATGATCGACGCGACCACGCCCTCGGCCGACAGCGGTTCATTGACCAGGTCCTCGCTGTCGCCGGGTTCGGCGCCGGCCTGCCGGAACATGTCCTGCGTCAGGCTCGTCACCGCCAGCCGTTCGCCCGCCAGGAGTTCCAGCGTGCCCATCGCCAAAGCCGCCAGCCGCAGGCGCGCGGTCCGGAACGAGGCATAAAGCCGCGCGTAAAGCACGTCGGGCCGCGCGCCGGCGTCCAGCAGCCGGGCGGCCGCCGTAAACGTCCGGGCATCGACGCTGGGATACCGGAACCAGCCCGTGTCGCTGGCCATCCCCGCCAGCAGGGCCTCGGCGGTCGCCGGATCGACCTTCCCACAACCCTCCGCCAGCCACTCGAAGACCAGAAGACTGGCCGAGGAGGCCGTCGGGTCGATCAGCGTATGACACGGAGCGCCGCCGGAGACGTCGTCGCGGGTTGCGTGGTGGTCCACCACGATCCGCGGCAGGCCGGACGACCTCAGCAACTCCGCCGCCGGCTCCAGCTGCGCCCAACTGCACGTGTCCACGATCAGGATGCCGTCGAACGCTCCGGCCGGTTCGGCCTGCCCGCCGGGCCAGGATTCCAGTCCCAGGCCCTCGACCAGAAAGCGGTAGCGGTGGGGAACGGCGTCGAAGACCCGCGGCACCGCCTCGCGGCCCCCGGCCCGGATCGCCCGGGTCAGCGCCGCCATGGCCCCCAGGGCGTCGCCGTCCGGCCGGACATGACTGAGGATCATCGTCCGACGCCAGCCCGCCAAGATGCACGTCGCTTGCCTGATTGCCTCGCGGTCCATATCCTTGCTCGCTGATCATACCTGCCGTCGAGGCGGCTGTCGCAGTGTCCGGTCGCCGTCGAACGCCGGCGATCGCCGCCCCGCCGACCGGCACGCGATCCCGTCACCGACCGGTCGTGCCATAGGAGCCCTTGGATGCAGACCCCCGTTCGCGTGTTGTTCATCTGCACGGGCAACTGCTGTCGATCCCAGATGGCCGAGGCCCTGCTGCGCCACATGGCCCCGGAGGGCTTCCAGGCCTACAGCGCCGGCTTCAAGCCCGCCGGCTTCGTTCACCCCCTGGTTGTGGAAACCCTTGCCCGACAGGGCATTAGCGTCCAAGGGCAGTACTCCAAGCACTGGGACGCCTACGCCGGGCAGGAGTTCGACATCATCGTCACGCTATGCGATCAGGCCGGCATGGACCCCATGCCCGCCTGGCCCGGCCGGCCGGTGATCGTCCACTGGCCGCTCAAGGACCCCGCCTTTCACCCCGGCACGGAGGACGAATGCCTGATGATCGCCGCCGAGGTGGCCGACACCCTGCGGCGGCGGTTGCAACGCCTGATCTCGCTTGATCTGCACCGCATGAGCCACGAACAGGCTCAAGCTGCGATCCGCGAACTGGCCGCCATGTGACGGTTTGCCGTCCGGCGGCCGCCCAGCGCGCCATCCCGCTCCTGCCCCTGATCCTTCCGCTGATCCAGTCACGACCGCGTCCGTACCGGGCTTTGCGGGCCAGGGTTGGGGTGATTGCCGATCCTCTGCCTGGACCATAACATACCGCCACACGTCCGCGGGTTGTCAGTGGCCGATGCGCCCGGCGCACCGCCCTTCGACGGCCTGCGAAGGAGGATGCTTCCGCATTCTTACCGAGTTGAGGGAGGTCACGATGGCCAACGCACAGTCGCTTCCGAGTTATCTCGCATCCGCCAGGCCGAATCCGCCGGACAACCGGGCCCCGTGGTACATGAACACCGCTCCGGCCTATTTCGGCATCTTCATGTGGATCGCGTTCTACGACAAACTGGGCGGAGCACTGCAGCTCGGCGGGCTCGACGTCGCGTTGGGCGGCCTGGTCGTCGCGGCCGTGGTCTGCCACTACCTGTTCCACTACGTCTTCGGCCTGCTGGGCATGAAGACCGGCTACCCGCTTTACGTGGTCGGCAGCTCGACATTCGGCACCACCGGCGGTTTTCTGTTTCCGGGCATCTTCATGGGCCTGCTGCAGATCGGCTGGTACAGCGTGGGCACCTTCTACGCCGCCAAACTCATGCTGATGGCCTTCGGCGCCGAAGCCGAGGGGATCAGCCCCCTGTTCGTGGTGGTCTGCATCGCGTGGGGCTACATCTTCGCCCTGCTCGGCGCTTTCGGTATCCGCTATGTGGCCATGATCTCCTCGTATCTGCCGTGGGTCGCGGTGGCCATGCTGGGCATCGCCGGGGTATGTGCCCTGCCGCACGTCGGCAGCTTCCGCTTCACCCCGGCCGCCGACGGCCCCGGCGTTCTGGCCGGCGCCTGCCTGGTGCTGCAGATGGTCGTGGGCTTCTTCGCCACCGCCGGCGCCGCCGGCGTCGATTTCGGCACCAACAGCCGCGACGAGAACGACGTCAACATGGCCGGGCTGACCGGCGTGACGCTTTCGATCATCCTGGCCGGCGGACTGGCCCTGATCATCGTGGCCGGGGCCCTGGGCATCGATCCGACGATCGCTCCGGAGGTCGGTCGGGCCCTGCCGGTGGTCAGCCCCGGGCTGGCCAAGATCATGTTCCTGCTGCTGGCCATCGGCTCGATGGCTCCGGCGTGCTTCTGCTCGAGCATCATCGGCAACAGCCTCTCGACGATGATCCCGACGATGGGCCGCGTGCCGCTGACGCTCGGCGGGGCGACCATCGGCATCATCCTGGCGGCCACCGGCGTGGCCGGAAACCTCGGGGCCTTCTTCGGCCTGATCGGCTCGTCGTTCGGCCCGATCTGCGGGGCGATGGTGGCCGACTACGTGCTGTCGGGTCGCAAGTGGGCCGGGCCGCGGGCGGGTGTGAACATCGCCGGGTACGGGGCCTGGGTGCTCGGCTTCCTGGTAGGCATATCCAGCAACCCGATGCTCGGCGCCAGCGCCGTCCTGCCCGGCTGGCATCCGACCAGCGTCTATTCGTTCATCGTCGGCTTCGTGGTCTACGCCGTGCTGGCCTCCGTCGGCCTGCAGGGCCGCACCGTGGAGTACCCCGGCGCCGCTAAGTGATGCTTCGGCCGAAACTTCGGTCCCGACCG